>DASVDR010000016.1 GCA_036381015.1 Gammaproteobacteria bacterium | reverse complement strand
CGTCGACACGGCTCAGCGCACCGGCGCCACCATCACCGGTCCCGTGCCGCTGCCCACCGAGAAGAACGTGTACTGCGTGATCCGCTCGCCGTTCAAGGACAAGGACTCGCGGGAGCACTTCGAGGTGCGGACGCACAAGCGACTGATCGACATCCATTCGCCGACGCCGAAGACGGTCGACTCGCTGATGCGGCTCGACCTCCCGGCCGGCGTCGACATCGAGATCAAGTTGTAGAGCTGATGATTGCCACGAGCGAGATCTACAAGGACAACGAGAGGCGTGCTTCCAACCTTGCGGCCGAGGAAGGTCAGGCCTAGATGAAGGGTCTAGTCGGCCGCAAGGTAGGGATGACGAGCGTGTTCGATCCCGAGTCGGGCGTCGTCACGCCGGTCACGGTCGTCGAGGCGGGCCCGTGCCCGGTCGTCGCCGTCCGCACGCCGGACGCCGACGGCTACGAGGCCGTGCAGCTGGCGTTCGAGCCGGTCGCCGACCGCAAGATCTCGAAGGCGGAGCGCGGCCACCTCGCGAAGAACGGGGTCGACGCCGCGTACCGCCATCTCGTCGAGTTCCGCGGGCACTTCGCCGAGGCGGTGCAGGGCGAGAACGTCACGGTGGAGATCTTCGCTCCGGGCGAGAAGGTGAAGGTGTCCGGCGTCTCGATCGGCAAGGGCTTCCAGGGCACGATCAAGCGGCACAACTTCGGCCGCGGCCCGGTCACGCACGGCTCGCACAACATCCGCAAGCCGGGCTCGATCGGCGCGTCCGCGACTCCTTCGCGCGTCTTCAAGGGCGTGCGCATGGCCGGCCGGATGGGCGGCAAGCGCGTCACGCAGTCCGGCCTCACTGTCCACTCCGTCGATCCGGGGCGCAACCTGCTGCTGCTCAAGGGCGCCGTCCCCGGCCCGAAGAACGGCATGGTCGAGATCCGGGGGGTGGCGTGATGGCGAAGGCACCTGTGCTGGGTGGGAAGTCGAAGAGCGACGTCACGCTCGACGAGGCCGTGTTCGGCGCGGAGATCAAGGCGCACCTCGTCCACGAGGCCGTGCGCTCCGAGCTGAACGCGCACCGCCAGGGCACGCGCGCGGCGAAGTCGCGCGGCATGGTCTCGGGCGGGCGCTCGAAGCCGTGGCGCCAGAAGGGCACCGGCCGCGCACGCCAGGGCACGACCCGCGCGCCGCAGTGGAAGGGCGGCGGCGTCGTCTTCCCGGCGACCCCGCGCAACTTCGAGGTCAAGGTGAACAAGAAGGCGCTGAAGGCCGCGCTGCGCTCGGCGCTGTCCGACCACGCACAGGCCGGCACGCTTGCGTTGCTCGACGGCGGGTCGTTCGAGGCGCCGTCCACGAAGAGCGCGCTGCAGCTGCTGGCCGACTGGGGGCAGCAGACGCCGACCGTCGTGATCGTGCACGAGGACGAGGAGGCGCTCGCCAAGTCGTTCCGCAACCTCGAAGGCGTGCTCGTCACCGTGCCCTCGGAGCTCGAGGTCGCGCAGATCGTGTGGGCGCGCTCGCTCGTCGTCTCGCAGGCCGCGCTCGAGGCCGTGCAGGGGAGGGCCGCACAGTGAGCTTGCATCCGAGTGAGGTGCTGATCCGCCCGGTCGTCTCCGAGAAGAGCTACGGGCAGATCGCCAACAACCAGTACACGTTCAAGGTCCACAAGGACGCGCACAAGACGCAAGTCCGCCAGGCGGTGGAGGAGCTGTTCGACGTCAAGGTCGAGCGGGTGAACATCGTCAAGGTGCAGGCCAAGCCGAAGCGCCGCGGCCGCTTCCTCGGCACGAAGCCGGGCTGGAAGAAGGCCGTCGTGCAGCTGCGCGCCGGGGACTCGATCGAGATCTTCCAGGGGGCGCAGCTCTGATGCCAGTCCGTCGCTACAAGCCCACGTCGGCGGGCCGCCGCTTCATGTCGGTCTCGACCTTCGAGGAGATCACGAAGTCGACGCCGGAGAAGTCGTTGCTCGCGCCGGTGACGAAGAAGGGCGGCCGCAACAACAACGGCCGCATCACCACGCGCCACCAGGGCGGCGGCCACAAGCGCCGCTACCGCGTGATCGACTTCAAGCGCGTCAAGGACGGCGTGCCCGCCAAGGTCGCCGCGATCGAGTACGACCCCAACCGCTCGGCGCGGATCGCGCTCCTGCACTACGCGGACGGTGCGAAGGCCTACATCCTCGCGCCCGCACAGCTGAAGGTCGGCGCGACGGTCGAGTCCGGCCCGGAGGCCGACATCAAGGTCGGCAACGCGCTTCCGCTCGAGAACATCCCGACCGGCACGCTCGTGCACAACGTCGAGCTGAAGCCCGGCGGCGGCGCGAAGATGGCGCGCTCGGCGGGCTCGGGCGTCCAGCTCGTCGCGAAGGACGGCCCGCACGCGGTGCTGCGCCTTCCGTCGGGCGAGATGCGGCGTGTCCCGCTCACCTGCCGCGCCACCGTCGGCCAGGTCGGCAACGTGGAGCACCAGAACATCACGGTCGGCAAGGCCGGCCGCAGCCGCTGGCAGGGCAAGCGCCCGGCCGTCCGCGGCTCGGCGATGAACCCGGTCGACCACCCGCACGGCGGCGGCGAGGGCAAGTCCAAGGGGGGCCGTCATCCGGTCACCCCGTGGGGCGTGCCGACGCTCGGCAAGCGCACGCGGTCGAAGCACAAGGAATCGAACAAGCTGATCGTCCGCGGCAGGCGCCGCGGCAAGGAGGGTCGTCGCTAATGAGCCGCAGCGCGAAGAAGGGCCCGTTCGTCGACGAGCGCCTGCTCGGGCGCATCGAGCAGATGAACACGGCCGGCAGCAAGAACATGATCCGTACCTGGTCGCGCAGCTCGACGATCTTCCCGGAGATGGTCGGCCACACGATCGCGGTGCACGACGGCCGCAAGCACGTGCCCGTCTTCATCTCGGAGCAGATGGTCGGCCACAAGCTCGGTGAGTTCGCGCCGACCAGGACGTTCCGCGGTCACGCGGGCGACAAGAACGCGAAGGTCAAGAGGTAATGGCGGTAGCGGAGACACAGCAGACCGTCAGGGCGAATGCGAAGTACGTGCACTCGAGCGCGCGCAAGGCCCGCCTCATCACGGACCTGATCCGCGGGCGCAGCGTGCCCGAGGCGCGCACGATTCTCGCGTTCTCCGCGCGCGCCGTCGCGAGGGACGTGGACAAGGTGCTGCGCTCGGCCGTCGCCAACGCCGAGTCACGCCCCGACCTGCACTGGAACGGCGACGACCTTGTCGTCGTCACCGCGTACGCCGACGAAGGCCCGACGCTGAAGCGGCACCGCCCGCGCGCGCGCGGCCGCGTCGCCGCGATCATGAAGCGCACGTGCCACATCACGGTCGAGCTCGCGCAGTCTCCGCAGGCGCTCGCGCGCGCGGCCGAGCAGGCCGCCGCGGCGCCGAAGCGCAGCCGCGCCCCGAAGAGTCAGACACCGAAGACGGAAGAGGCGCCCGCCGTTGAGACGCCTGCAGAGACCACGGAAGGGACTGAGGCGTAAATGGGTCAGAAGATCCATCCGGGTGGCCTGCGCGTCGGCGTCATCCACGACTGGAAGTCGAACTGGTACGCCGGCAAGAAGGAGATCGCCGGATACATCCTCGAGGACGTCAAGATCCGCGAG
>DASVDR010000015.1 GCA_036381015.1 Gammaproteobacteria bacterium | reverse complement strand
CGCGGGCGCGATGCCGCGCCCGCGCACTTCTATATAATCCGCGAAAACGACAACGACGGGAGAACTTCGGTGAGACGCGCTACTTTCATGTGGATCCTGATTTCCGGCGCGCTGCTCGCGCCGGCGGTCGGCTTCGGGCAGATATCGTGCACGCGCGGAGGCTTGCAACGCGCCGTCGACCTCTACATCGACGCCCAGACCAAGGGCGATACGTCCGGGCTGCCGCTGGCCACGGGCCTGGGCTACATGGAGAACGCGGCCCCCGCGGATTTCGCCACCGGGCTCGTCCGTACGCCGATGCAGATCGATCACCATCTCAGTCTGCTCGACACCGACACGTGCCAGACGTTTACCGAGGTGATCGTCACGGACGAGGAGAATCCGTATGTCCTCGGCACCCGCCTGCGCATCAATCACGACAAGATCGCCGAGATCGAGATCCTCTGGACCACCACCGGCTACTGGCTGTTCGACGCCGGCGCTTACCTGAAGTATTCGTCCGCTCAAGACTGGGGCCCGATTCCCGCCGAGGAGCGCGATTCGCGGGGCGCGCTGGTCGGCGCGGCCAACGCCTATCTCGACGCGTTTCTCGAGGGGAAGATCGATCAGGTTCCGTGGGGCTTCCCTTGCGTCCGCATCGAAGGCGGCGCGTATACCGGCACGGGGTCTCCCGACGACAGCTGCGAGGTCGGCGTGCCGAGCGGAGTGAACATCGCGAACCGCCGCTTCGTCGTGGACGAGGTGATCGGCGCCGTCGTCGCGTTCTGCACGTTCGGCGCCGGAAGCCCGGGCGGCGGCAGCGGCGCGCCGGATACGCACCTCTTCCGAGTGGAAAACGGCAAGCTGCGCTACGTGCATACCCTCACGCATCTGTTGCAGGCGGACTTCCGCGGCGGCGGCCGGCGCGACCAGGAGTAGCTTTCGGATCGGCGGCGGCGCAGCTTCATTGCACCGCCGCGCGTTCCCGGGCACGCTGACACTTCGCAACGAGAGAGGCTGACATGAGAATCGACTTCGTGTCCGACGTCGCCTGCCCGTGGTGCGCGATCGGCTTCAATGCGCTCGAGCGGGCGCTCGAGCGCATCGGCCCGGACATCGGCGACGTCGAGATCCACGTGCAGCCGTTCGAGCTCAATCCGACGATGCCGCCGGAGGGGGCCGACGCCACGGAGTACATGACGGCGAAGTACGGCCTCAGCCCGGACCAGCTCGCCGCCAATCGCGCGCGCATCGTCGAGCGCGGCGCCGCCGAGGGCTTCACGTTCGGCGAGCGGACGCACGTCTGGAACACGTTCGACGCGCACCGGCTGCTGTTCTGGGCGGGCGCCGAAGGCCCGGCGGGGAGCCAGCGGGCGCTCGAGCACGCGCTGCTCACCGCTTATCACGGCGAGGGCCGCAACCCCGGCGCGCACGACGTGCTCCTCGAGCTCGCGGCCCGGGTCGGCCTGCCCGCAGAGCGGGCGCGTGAGGTGCTCGAGCGCGGCGAGTATGCCGAGCAAGTGCGGCAGGCCGAGCGCTTTTGGCAGGAGATCGGCATCCACTCGGTCCCGGCGGTCATCATCGATCGAAAGCACCTGATCTCGGGCGGCCAGCCGAGCCAGGTGTTCGAGCAGGCCCTCCGGCAGATCGCGACCGAACGGAACGCGGCCCCGAAGAGCTAGCCGCTTCGCAAACGCACCACCGAGCCCGCGCGCGATCGTGGTCCTGATCGTCCCCGACGGCGAGCCGCTGATCACGCGGGATCCGGAGGGGTGAGCGGCGCCCTGCTTCGCGCCTTGCATCGACGCATCCCGCGGCGGCTGCATCGAGACGCTCGCGCGCGGCGCGTCGGCTCGAGCCGAGCCGCGATCGGTCCGTCAAGAAGACGCTTCTTTGGATTCGGCCTGTTGTTGGTGTACCGGGCCTAAAAGTACTATCGGGCGGCGGCCAGTCGCCGCTGCGCGCTCCCTTTGGAGGAACAAGAATGAAGCGATTCGCATTCCGTCCCCGGACCGGCTGGCTCATCGGTCTCGCAGCGGTTGCCGCGACAGGTCATGCCGCGATCGAGGATCCGGTGCGGCTCGATGCCGGTCTCGTGTCCGGCGGCGAGACGACGCCGTCCGGCGTGCGTGTCTTCCGCGGCCTCCCGTTCGCCGCGCCGCCGGTGGGCGAGAACCGCTGGCGGGCGCCGCAACCGGTGGAGCCGTGGGAGGGCGTGCGCGATGCCAGCAAGTTCGGCAACGTCTGCGTGCAGCACGAGACCGAGCCGCGATACGTGAACATCGCGAACATGGAAGGCTCGCCTCCGATGAGCGAGGACTGCCTGTATCTGAACGTCTGGACGCCCGCCGAATCGCCGGACGACCGGCTGCCGGTCATGGTCTTCTTTTACGGTGGAGCGTTCACGGACGGCGGCGGCGCCGCGCCGCTCTACGACGGCACGGCCCTGGCCGAGCGCGGTGCCGTGGTCGTCACGATGAACTACCGGCTCGGTCCTTTCGGGTTCCTGGCGCACCCGGCGCTGACGGCGGAGTCCGAGATCGAGAGCTCGGGCAACTACGGCATCATGGACATGGTCGCCTCGCTCGAATGGGTGCAGCGCAACATCGCCGCGTTCGGCGGCGATCCGAACAACGTGACGATCTTCGGCCAGTCGGCCGGCGCGATGGCGATCACGTCGCTGATGACTTCCCCATTGACGGAGGGCCTGTTCCACCGCGCGATTGCGCAAAGCATCATGGGCGGCGCGGTGGTTCCGAATCGCGACAACGCCACCCTCGCCGCCGCGGAGCAGCAAGGCCTCGAGCAAGCCCAAGCCGCGGGCCTCGACACGGTCGAGGAAATGCGGGCGCTCTCCGCCGACGAGGTGGCCGAGACGTTCCGGGCGCAGACGATGATCGTCGACAACTACGTGATCCCGGAAGATCCCGCGATCGTGTTCGCCGAGGGGCGTCAGCACAAGGTCGACGTCCTGATGGGCGCGAACGGAGCGGAGCTGTCCTTCGGGGGGCGCCGCGGACCGCCCGGAGCCTCGGACGGGTCGGACCGCATCTTCTGGACGGCATGGCGCGTCGCCGAATATCAGCGCGAGGCGGGCCGGAAAGCCTACGTTTACTGGTTCACGCAGAAATCGCCGGCCCCGGAGGGCAGCGATCCTTATCTGCCGGTGCATGCCTCCGAGGTCAAGTACGTGTTCGACAATCTCGGCGAGCAGCCCCTGTTTCCGGACAGCAGCGACCCGAAGCTGGTCGCGGCTTCGGCGGCCGATCAGCGTCTCGCCGACATGATGGCCTCGTATTGGGTGAACTTCGCGCGAACGGGAAATCCGAACGGGGAAGGCCTGCCCGAGTGGCCGGCGCACACCGGTCTCGATTCCGTCAAAGCCGCGATCCTCGATGCGCACCCGGAGACGCAGAGCCTGCCGACGCTCGAGCAGATGCAGGCCCACGAGGCTCGGATGCAAGAGCAGCTCGAGCCTTTGCTGAAAAAGTAGGGACGGCACCGTGAGCGAAGCCCCGCTCGAGCTGGTTTCCTCGATGGCGACGCGTGGCGTGCTGAAGGAGCTCGCGTCTCGCTACGAGGCCGCGACCGGTCGGAGCGTCACGCCCGAAGCGGCGGGCGGCGTCGAGGTCGCGAAACGCGTGCGCGCGGGCGAAAAGTTCGACGTCGTCGTGCTCGCGAGCGACGTCGTCGACGAGCTGATCGCGGAGGGCCGGCTCGCCGGCCCTCGGGCCGACATCGTGAGATCGCCGATCGCGGTCGCCGTGCGCGCGGGCGCACCGCGTCCGGACATCGGCTCGGAAGCGGCCGTGAAGCAGGCGGTGTCGGCGGCGCGGTCGCTGAGCTACTCCACCGGGCCGAGCGGCAGGTACCTCGAGAGAATGTTCGAGCGCTGGGGCCTCCTCGACGAGATCCGCCCGCGCATCGTCGTCCCGCGGCCGGGTGTGCCCGTCGCGTCCCTGGTCGCCGACGGCACTGCCGAGATCGGCTTTCAGCAGCTGAGCGAGCTCGTCGGCCATCCGGGCGTCGACGTGCTCGGCACGTTGCCGGCGGAGATACAGAGCGTCACGATCTTCTCCGGCGCCGTCACGGCCGGTTGCGCCCGCCCCGAAGCCGCTCGGGATCTCCTCGAATTCCTCCGCTCGCCGTCGACCGCCGAAACCAAGCAGCGCTACGGCATGGAACCGGCGGGCTGAGAGGCTTTCGAGCCGGCCGACGAGGCGACGCCGCGTCGTCGGCCGGCCCCCCGGCATCAGCACGTTCCGCTATCGGCACGGCGCCATGGGCCCTGCTATGCTCGGTGGGTCCCCACAAGGCTTCGGAGACGGACGTGCCGCTCAAACTCACGCTCACGATCGGCGATAACGACATCGAACATTACCGCCGTGTCATGGACGAGACTTGGCAACGGAACGCCGGCCGGGAAGAACGGGAAATTCTGGACGAGGCCCGGCGGCTGCTGGAGGAATGCCGCAAAGCAGACGGCCCGGACTACGTCAAGATGCGCCTCGACGACCTGGGCACGCTGATCTCGATGCTCGAGGACGAAGAATGGTCACTGGACCCGAAGTATCGGGCCCGCGTCATCGCCGCCTTGACCTACTTCGCCGATCCGAAGGACATGATCCCGGACTCGGTTCCCGGACTCGGGTTCCTCGACGATGCGCTCATGGCGGAGCTCGTGATTCGGGAGCTCACTCACGAGCTCGACGCGTACAGGGACTTTTGCGCCTACCGCCAAAAGCAGGAGGCGCTGCGCGGCAAGGACGCCCATGTGAAACGCGAGGAGTGGCTCGCGGCGAAGCGGCGGCAATTGTTCCTGCGCATCGAGCGCCGGCAGCGCGAAAGGCGGCGACACGGTTCGAGAGAAGGACCGACGGATCCGATCCTGCGCTATCAGTACTAGCCCGAGCGGGCTCGACCCGGCGGGAGATCGGGACCCTCGCGTCGGCCGTCCGATCCGCCCGTCCGGGCGAATCGCACCGACTCCGGCGCTTCAGCGACTGCGAGACCTGCGGCGAAGGAGCCTATCGGCCTGGTCTTCCGAGACCGGATAGAAGTCGCCGACCTCGCAGGCCAAGTAGGCCCCGGCCTGATCGATCAGCGTGATCACGTCTTGGCGGCAAAGCTTGCCGATGAGGGCGCCGCGCGGCTCGAACACCATGTTATGGGGGCGCAGCAGGGCCGGGCAGCTCTCGGGAAGCGTGTTGAGATAGATCGCGTCGTCTTGGCCATAGACGAGAATCGCTCGGTCGTCGAGCACCTCGGTCGTCCGTGACCTGGTCATCGCGACGCAGTCCACCGCCTCCGCGCGGATGACTTCGCCGAGCCGCACGCTTTCGATCAAACCGACCCTTTGCTCGAAGAGCGCGGTGACCGCCTCGACTTCGTGCACGGCGGCGTTGTTGCGCCGAATCAGCATGGCTTTCTGGAGTGCCGGCGCATCGTCGCCGCCTGCCGCGGTGAGCTCCTCTCGCAGGCAGCCGACGTAGTCGGTCATCCACCTCAGGTAGTCCTCCATGGCCCCGAGCATCGCCTCCGACCTCCGCCCCGGCTCGACGTCAGCGGGAATCAGCAGCAACGAAGGCTGATCACAGGCCAACGCGCTCGTTGCCGCGGCGAGCCACGAGAGACAGAGAAGCATCAGCGTTTTCATTCGACATCTCTTTCGGAGATTCGGGCTGTTCCGTTGCCGGGCGAATCGACGATGGGCGCCGCCACCTTCGGGTCCCGCTCGTCTTCCGTCCTCGGGTCGGTTCAAGCGCGAGTTTTCGGTCGGCGCTGCGATCCATGCCTCGATCGCTCGCATGAACTCCGCAGGCTCCTCGAAGAACGGCTGATGTCCGCTTCGTTCGAACAGCCGGAACGTCGCATTCGGAAAAGCGCCGAGCAGGGACTCCACAGCCGCGATCGGCAGGATCGCCGGTCAGACCGGCGAACGGCTGCCTGCCATACGCCGATACGCCGATTCACACCTTGGTACCGGACAGCTGGATGTTCCGCAGAAGCTCGCGCAGCGCCGGCCGGCTGATCTTCGCCGTGCCGGTCTTCGGCAGCGCATCGACGAAGTAGACCTCGACCGGGCGCTTGTACTTCACCATCTGCGATTCGCAGTACGCGAAGAATTCCTGCTCGGTCAGCGTCTTCCCTCGATCGAGGACGACGAACGCGACGAGCACCTCGCCGAGGCGCGGATCCGGCTTGCCGATGGTCGCCGCCTCGCGGATCGCCGGATGGTTGAACAGCACCTCGTCGACCTCGCGCGGATACACGTTGTAGCCGCCGACGATGACCATGTCCTTCTTGCGGTCGACGAGAAAGAGGTAACCGTCGTCGTCCGCGTAGCCGATGTCGCCGGTATAGATCCAGCCGTCGCGAAGCGTGCGCGCGGTCTCCTCCGGATTGTTCCGGTAGCCGCGCATCAGCTGCGGGCCCTTCACCCGCACCTCGCCGGGCTCGCCGATCGGCAGCACGCGCTCGCCGGTATCGACATCGACGACCTCGACCTCCGTCCCCGGAACCGGATTGCCGACGGAGAGCAGCCGGTGCGGCAACGCCGCATGGTTCAGGCAGAACGGCGCGCCCTCCGTCATGCCCCAGCCCTCCGAGAGCTCGCAGCCCGTCCGCCGCTCCCACTCGCGGTGCAGATCCTCGGGGCACGGTGCGCCGCCGGAGAGGCAATACTTGAGCGACGAATAGTCCGTGGCGTCGAACGCGGGGCTCGCGAGCAGCCCCATGTAGATCGGCGCCGGACCGCCGCCGAACACCGTGATCCGGTGCTCGCCGAGCGCGCGCACGACCTTCTCGGGATCGTACCGAGGCACGATCACGAGGGTGCTTTGCGCGTAGATCGGCACCCAAGCCGTGTACGCGAGCCCCCAGATGTGGAACATCGGCGCGACGGTCAAGAAGCGCTCCGCACGGTGCTCGAGGGGCCACACGGCGACGTGCTGGAGCACGCCGGCCATGAGCCCGCGGTGCGTGTGATCGACTCCTTTCGGGATGCCCGTGGAGCCGCCGGTGAAGAGCAGGATCGCGAGATCGTCCGCGGCCGGCGGCGGGAAGGCGTCGAGCGCGAGGGACGAATCGTGGACCCACTCGTCGATCGCGACGCCGCCCGGCCCGAGCACGAGCACGTTCTCGATGCCGAAACGCTCGGCGACGGCCTCCGCCTTCTCGCGCACGGCCGGATCGCAGATCAGCATCCTCGCCTCGACGACCGGAATCACCTTCTCGAGCTCCCGCTCCTTGAAGAACGGGTTGACGGGAGCCGCCTGGCCGCCGGCCGTCATCACGGCCATGATCGCGACGTCCATCTCGATCGAGTTCGCCATCATTACGATCACGCGCTCGCCGCGAATCGGCCCGAGCCGGCGCGCGAGACCCGCGACCGCCCGGCCGAACTCGGCGTACGTGATGCGCCGTTCCTCGCAGATCACGGCGTCGACGTCCGGCGCGCCGTCGACCGCGGCCTTGAACATGTGCACGAGGCTTTCGTGACGCGGCAGATCCGCGGGAAACCCGATCTTCGCGGTGATGTGGGACGGCTTCGTCATCGTTCGGTCAATCGCTCCCGTCGGGGATGAAGGCAAGGGCGGAGAAGAAGGCTACCACGGCCGCGAGCGCGAGCATCGCGAGGGGCCCATTCCTGAACCGCCCGACCCAGGCGGTCCTGCCGTTGAAGATCAGGAGCGCGAACGCGAGCAGCGGGAAGAAGAGCGCACCGATCACGGCGTAGATACGCTGCACCTCGCGGAAGCTCGCGAAAAGCCCGAGCATCGGCACGATCGCAAGCAGCACGAGGTACACCCGGTATGGGGCGCCTTGCGTGTCGACCGCGACGCGTCCGGCGTCCGGCGCGCGGCGGACGAGCGCCCAGCAGTCGGCGAAGAGATACGGCACGGCCTGCCACACGCCGAGCAGGCTGCTGAAGACCGCGCCCGCAGTGCCGGCGAGGAAGAGCCATTTGCCGGCCGGGCCCATCACGTCGACGAGCCGCTCGGAAAGCCGCACGAGCAGCAGCGTGCCCTCGCCTTCGACCTCGATGCTGCTGCCGACGATCACCATCGCGACGCCGAAGAGCGCGGTCATCAGGTAACCGCATCCGAGATCGATCCGGCAGACGGGCAGATCCTCCGGCCGCGTGCGCCCTTCCTCGCGGAGCCAGTAGCCGTAGCAGAGCACCGTCAGCGTGCCGCCGATGCCGCCGATCAGCGCGAGGGTCCATCCGACGCCCTCGCCGCCGGCGTCCGGGATGCGCGGGACGAACAAGCCCTCGATGACCGCGGCGGTCCCCGGCCAGACCATCGCCGCCGTGACGACGACGGTGACGAACATCACGGCGATGCAGACCTGCATCGCGCGCTCGAAGAGCCGATAGCCGCCGAACCAGACGAGCGCGAGCCCCGCGAGCCCGGCCGCGATGCCGAACACGATCTTGCCGTGGTTCGCGTCGTCGAAGATCGGCAGCATCGCGTGCAACGTGATGCCGCTCGCGCTGAGCTGCGCGGATCCGACGAAGAACGACCAGAGCAGGAGATACGGCAGGAACAGCCACACGACGATCGGACCGACCCGCCGCACCACGCCCTCGAGCAGCGTCTCGCCGGTCGCGAGCTGCCAGCGCGCGAGCCCTTCGGTCACGACGAACTTCAGCAGCGCGCCGACGAGCGCGGCCCAGAGCACGGCCGGGCCGAGCAGGCTGCCGACGATGCCGCCCGTCGCGAGGTCGCCCGCGCCGACGCCGGTGGCCGCGAGCAGCAGGCCCGGTCCGAGCATTTTCCACAACGACGGCTTGCGTGCGGTGCTTCGTTCTTGCGCGGATTCCGCCAAACGCCTCCCCTTTCGGTCCGCGGCAGCGCCGGCAGCTTAGCACGGGCGGTGATGCCGCGGCCGGGAAGAGCCGCCGATCGCCTCGATCGGCAATCGCGCGATGCCTGGCCGGCCTGCGCGTTTGTGGTAGCTTCCGATTCATGACCCACGCCGCCGCACGCGCGATCGCCGCCGCCGTCCTCGCGCTCGGCGTGCTCACGCCATCGCTCGCGCAGCGCGATCTCGACGCGCCGGAGCGCCCCGGCGAGTTCCATTTCGCGCGCATGATCTACAAAGATTTGCCGCGTTACAGGCGCTTCGGCGGCGGCTGGTGGATGCAGGACTGGCCGGATTCGGAGGAGCACTTCACGCAGGGCGTCAGCCGCTTGAGCCGGATCGACGCGGGCTCTCCCGTCTCCGTGGGCCTGACGGACGACAATCTCTTCGACTATCCCTGGCTCTACGTGACGCAGGCCGGGTACTGGGATCTCAGCGACGAGGAGATCGCGCTGCTGCGCGAGTACCTCGATCGCGGCGGGTTTTTGATCGCCGACGACTTCTTCGGGCCGGCGGAGTGGAGCGTTTTTCGCGAGGCGATGACCCGGCTCTTTCCCGACCGTCCGATGGTGGAGATCGCGGGCGACGACGAGGTGCTGCACGTCCTCTACGACATCGACAAGTTCACGCAGATCCCGGGGCTACGCCACCTGCGGCGCTTCGGCGGGTCGGTCTCCGTGCAGCGACTGCCGCCGCCCGAGTGGCACGGCATCTACGACGACGACGGCCGCCTGATGGTCGCCGCGAACTACAACCAGGACGTCGGCGACGCGTGGGAGCACGCCGACGACGCCTACTATCCCGAGCCGATGACCGCCCTCGCCTATCGCTTCGGCCTGAACTACATCATCTACGCGATGACGCACTGAGGCGAAAAATGGTGTCAGACACCTTTTTCCAAGAAAATCGTGTCAGACACCTTTTCCCCCCGAAAAAGGTGTCTGACACCATTTTTCGACACCATTTTTCGGACACCATTTTTCGCCGTGGCTACCACCGCCCGAAATTCGGCTTGAAGTCGATGCTCATCGCGGCGTCGTAGTAGCGCAGGCTCGCGGTCTTCGGCGGCGCGACGGCGTCGAGCCGCTCGAAATCCTCCGCGCCCAGCACCACGCTCGTCGCCATCAGGTTGTCGATCAGCTGCGCCTTCGTGCGCGGCCCGATGATCGGCGCCGTGACGCCGGGCTGCGCGGCGTTCCACGCGAGCGCGAGCTGCGACGCCGTGCAGCCCTTCTCGGCCGCTAGCGCGACGACGGCCTCGATGACGTCCAGGGCCTGCGGCGTTACCGGCCGGCCGAAGTTGTCCTTGCCGCCCTGCCAGCGGCCCTCCGCGCTCAGGTCGTCGCGGCGGTACTTGCCGGTGAGGAGCCCGCCGCAGAGCGGCCCCCACGGAATGACCGCGATCCCGAAGCTTTGCGCGGCCGGCAGCAGCTCGCGCTCGGCCGTGCGATCGAGCAGGTGGTACGTCGGCTGCTCGCAGACGAAGCGGTTCAGCCCGAGCTCCTTCGACGCCCACAGCGCCTCGACGATCTTCCACGCCGGAAACATGCTCGTGCCGATGTAGCGCACTTTACCCGCGCGGATCAGGTCGTCGAGCGCGCGCAACGTCTCGTCGATCGGAATGTCGGACTGCGCGCGATGCAGCTGGTAGAGATCGATCCAGTCCGTCTGCAGACGCCTCAGCGACGCTTCGCACGCCATCACGAGATGCCGGCGGCTCAAGCCCCGCGCGTTCGGGTCGTTCGGATCCTGCGGCAGGAACGCCTTCGTCGCGAGCACGACGCGCTCGCGCCGGCCGTCCTTCGCAAGCGCCTTGCCGACGATCCGCTCGCTCTCGCCGTTCGCGTACGCATTCGCCGTGTCGATGAAGTTGATGCCTTCGCCGAGCGCGTGCTCGATGATGTCGATCGATTCGGCTTCGCCGGTGCGTCGCCCGAACATCATCGTGCCGAGGCAAAGCGGGCTGACCTTGACGCCGGTGCGTCCGAGATTGCGGTATTCCATCGCGTCCGTTCCTTTTCGCTCCGTTCGTCGACTCATTCTACTCAGCCCTCCCCGCTCGCACGAACCGCAGCGTGCGCCGCGCGGCCGAACCGGTGCTCGCTCGCGAAAAATCGACGCATGCCGCTCCCGCCGCCGCCGCGAGCGCGCTACGATGGCGGCGCCGCATTCCGCGCGGCACCACTTCATGAATCCGCGCGCCGGGGGGCCGCCGCATGGATCAAGTGCAGACCTGGGGAACGCAACTGCTCGCCGTGCTTCGGGAGACCGTCACGGCGCTCCTCACCTACTTGCCGGCCGCGCTGACGGCGGCGGCCGTTCTGCTCGTCGGGTGGCTCCTCGCGTGGCTCGTCAGCGCGCTCGCGAACCGCGCGCTCGCGAGCATGGACTGGCTCTTCGGCCGCATCGCGATGCGCACCGCCGGCGCGCGCTCGCGCGCGCTGAGCCGGGCCACGCGGCGAGCGGTCACGAGCGTCGTCTACTGGGTGATCCTGCTGATCTTCGCGGTCGCGGCGCTGCGCATCCTCGGTGGCACGCTCGTCGAGCGCTGGACCGAGGAGCTGATCGCCTACGTGCCGGCGGCCGTCGCCGGCGTCGGCATCATCATCGTCGGGCTCCTCGGCGGCACGTTCGTGCGCCACCTGATCGAGCAGGCCGCGTCCGGCCTCGGCATCGCGAACGGCGCGCTCCTCGCCCGCACCGCGCAGGTCGCCGTCATGCTGAGCGGCATCGTGATCGGCACCGACCAGCTCGGCGTCGACGTCACACTGCTGATCCAGATCGGCACGGTCGCCGCCGGAGCCGTGTTCGGCGGCCTCGCGCTCGTGTTCGCGCTCGGCACGCGCGAGCACATGACGAACCTCGTCGCGGCGCACTACGCGCGCAAGCGCCTCAGCGCCGGCGATTACATCCGCGTCGGCGCGTTCGAAGGACGCATCCTCGAGATCGCGGACGGCTGCATCGTGATGGACACGGCCGAAGGCGACGTCTCGATCCCGGCACACTGCCTGACGCGCGAGCCGATCGTGAAGCTCGAGCGCCGCGAGATGCTGCGCGCTGCGAGCGCGGAGGCGCCGTGACCGGCCGAGACAAGCTTGCGGCCGCGTTTCTCGCCGCCGATCCGGACGGCGCCGCGCGGCTGCTCGAGACCCTCCCGTCGGACGACGCGGCGACGCTCGTCGCCCCCTGCGAGCCGCACGCCGCGGCGCGGCTCTTCGCGCGGATGCTGCCCGGCTACACGGCGCGCTGCATCGAGCGGCTCGAGCCCGCGCAGGTGGCCGAGATCGTCGAGCGCATGGACAGCCAGGACGCGATCGCGGTGCTCCGACAGCTCGCCCCCGCGGCACGCGCCCGGCTGCTCGCCGCGCTGCGCCCGCAATGGTCGGCGGCGTTCGAGCTGCTGCTGCGGTATCCGCCGAGCGCCGTCGGCGCGTGGGCCGAGCCGTTCGCGCTGACGCTGCCCGCCGATTGCACGATCGCGGAGGCGCGCGAGCGCATCGAGCGCAACGAGCGGACGGCGCGAGCCCGTATCTACGTGCTCGATCGCGCGCGCCGAGTCCGCGGCGCCGTGCGCGGCCTCGCGCTGCTCCGGCACGCGGGCAGCGTGCGGCTTTCGGCCGTGCTCGAGCCGGCGTCGCCGCTCTGGGCCCGCGAGACCGTCGCCGACGCGCTCGAGCGCGAGCTCTGGGAGCGCGATCCGGAAGCGCCGGTCGTCACGCGCGACCACGAGTTCCTCGGCGCCGTCTCGTACGCGGATCTCCGCCGTGCGCTTCGCCGCCAATCGCGGGCGGAGCCGAGCGCCGGCCCGCGGCAGGGGCTGACGGAGCTGGCCGAGCTCCTCGCGACCGGTGCCGGCGGCCTCTGGGAAAGCTTCGGCGAGCTGGTTCAACCTCGTTCGCGGTGAGTGCCATGCAGGAATCCCCGGCGCAGGAAGACGCCCTCGATCTCGTCAATCGGCAGTTCCTGATCGGTCATCCGGCGCGGGCCGCCGACGCGATCGAGAGCTTCTCGCGCAGCGAGGCGGTCGAGGTGCTCGCGGCGCAGCCGGCCGCCGCCGTCGCTTCGGTCTGGCCGCACCTCTCGCCGGCGCGGATCGACGAGATCGTTCCTGAGCTGCCGGACGCGCTCCTGACCGAGGTGCTGCGCACGCTCGATCCCGCCGTCGGCGCCGCGTCGATGCTGCGGATGTCCGAGGAGAGCCGCGAGCATTGCCTTGCGCTGCTGCCGAGCGCCGAGGCGGCCGAGGTGCGCCGCTTCATGGACTATCCGCCCGGCTCCGCCGGCCGCGTGATGGATACCCGCGCGCTGACGTTCCGGCCCGAGCAGACGGTCGGCGCGGCGCTCGAGACGCTCCGCCGGCTGAAGCCCCGCGACGCGCGGCTGCTGTTTCTCGTCGGCCCCGAGCAGACGCTCGTCTCCGCGGTCGACATCCAGCAGCTCGCGATCGCGGACCCCGACGAGCAACTCGGCGACATCGCGCACCCCGCGGCCGCCGTCTCGCCGTTCGACGACCGCGAGGAGGTCGCGGAGCGGCTGAAGCAGTATCAGCTCGACGCGCTGCCGGTCGTCGACCCGCACGATCGATTGATCGGCGTGATCCACCACGGCGCGCTGCTGAAGACGCTGCAGGAGACGACGTCGGCCGACATCCAGATGATGGTCGGCGCCGGGCGCGAGGAGCGGGCGCTGTCGCGCCCGGGGCTCGCCGTTCGCCAGCGGCTCCTGTGGCTGCAGACGAATCTGCTCACGGCTTTCCTCGCGGCGGCCGTCGTCGGCGTGTTCGAGAGCACGATCGCGCAGTTCACCGCGCTCGCCGTGCTGCTGCCCGTCGTCGCCGGACAAGCGGGCAACGCCGGTGCGCAGGCGCTCGCCGTCACGATTCGCGGCCTCGCGCTCCGCGAGATCTCGACGCGCCACTGGCTGCGCGTCATGATCAAGGAGGTGCAGGTCGGCGTGGTCAACGGCGTGGCCGTCGCCGTCACGACCGGCATTGCAGTTTACGTCTGGAGCCGCAGCGTGGGGCTCGCGCTCGTCATCATGCTGTCGATGGTGCTCGCGATGGTGGCGGCCGGCGTCGCCGGCTCGCTGATCCCGATCAGCCTTACACGCCTCGGCCAGGATCCGGCTCAATCGAGCTCGATCCTGCTGACCACCGTCACCGACATCACCGGCTTCTTCTCCTTCCTCGGCATCGCGACCCTCCTCGCCGCGATGCTGTAGGACGTGCATTGGGTGCGGGACACGGAACACCGGCATTCGTACATGCGTTTAGTGTGTGCGGTGGCGGACATGCATTCGAGATGCATTCGGAACTGCGGGGCCTGAAGCGATGAAAGCGCTGAAAATCCTCGGGGCCGTCGCGGCGACGCTCGTCGTGCTCGTCGCGGCGGCCGCGGCTTATCTCGCGTGGGCGTTCGATCCGAACGACTACAAGGGCTACGTGACGAGCTGGGTGGAGGAACGCACCGGCCGCACGCTCGCGATCGCCGGCGACCTCGAGCTCGCGTTCTATCCATGGCTCGCGGTCGAGACAGCCGACGTCGAGCTCGGCAACCCGCCGGGCTTCGACCAAAGCGCGCCGTTCGCCACCGCCGAGCGCATCGCCGCCGGCGTCAGGCTTCTGCCGCTGCTCGAAGGTCGAGTCGAGATCGGCGGCGTGGAGATCGACGGCCTGCGCCTCGATCTCGTGCGCGACGCGGCCGGGCGCGGCAACTGGGAGAGCTTCAGCGCACCCGGCGGGGGCCCGGGAGCCGACGCCGACGCCGGGCGCTCGCCGCTCGCGGGCCTCGACATCGAGAGCGTCGCGATCCACGACGGCGTCGTGCAGTGGCACGACGTCGGCGGGGTGCGCTACGTCGGGAGCGGCATCGAGCTCGAAACCGGCCGCATCCGGCCCGGTGAGCCCGTGGACCTCTCGCTCGCAGTGTCGGTTCTCGACGCCGAGTCCGAGCGCACGTACGGGGTCGAGACGAGCGCGCGCGTTCTCGTCGAGGGCCTCGACGGCGGCGCGGAGGCCGCCGCGCCGTTCACCGCGATCGAGGTGAGCGGCGTCGATTTCGCATTGACCGTTCTCGACGCGGAGCAGCAGCTGCTCGCATCGGGCGATCTCGACGCCGCGCGCGTGCGCGCGGCGAGCGACGGCCGCATCGAGACCGACGCGGTGCGTGTCGCCGGCCGCGTCGGCGCCGTCCCGGCCGTGCCCAACGGCCTCGACTTCGGCGCGCAATGGACGAGCGCGGTGCTCGACCCCGCCGCCGGCTCGCTCGCGTTCGACGGTCTCGTCACGAACGTGGCCGGCGTCGCCGCATCGTGGGATCTCGCGGCGCGGAATCTGGTCGACGCGCCGGAGACGGAAGGCCGCATCACGATCACGGACGCGCCGCTCGCCGACGCGCTGCAAACTTTCGGCGTCGCGCTGCCCGCCGGCGCGGAGCCCGGCGCGCTCGGCACGCTCGACGCGTCCGCGGCGTTCCACGCGGCGTTCTCGCTCGCGCCCGCGGAGCCATCGGACGAGGCCGCCGGCGCCGCGGCGCCCGCCGGCATCGTGCTCGGGCCGTACCGCCTCGAAACGCTGCGTCTCTCCGGGCTCGAGATCGCGGCGCTCGGCATCCAGGCACACGCGGACGCCGAGCTTGCGGGCAGCGCGCTTCGCGCGACCGTGGATGTCCCGGCGTTCACGCCCGACGAAGGGCTCCTCGCGATCGCCGCGGCGAACACACCCGACACGCTCCACGTCGAGGCCGTGGACCGCGCCGCCTTCGCGGGCCGCGTCGAAGCCGATCTCGCGAGCGGGGCCTGGTCCCTCGGCGACGTGCGGGCCGCGCTGCTCGGCGCCGAGATCACCGGCACGCTCGCGGTGAGCCCGCGCGCGGAAGGTCCGCTCTATCGCGGCACCGTCAAGACCTCGCGCTTCGCGGCCGAGCCGCTCGCGCGTCTTCTCGGCGACGCGCTGCCGGAAGCGATCGCCCCGGCCGAGCTCGGCACGCTCGCGCTCGACGCGGCGTTCGAATACGACGCGGCCGCCGACCGCGCGGCGCTCGAGCGCTTGTCGCTCGAAGCGTTCGGCCTGGCCGCGACCGGCCGCGCGACCGTCGCGGGCGTCACGGGCTCCCCGAGCGTGACCGGGCAGGCGACGGTCGCAACGTTCTCCCCGCGCGAGCTGATGCGCCGCTTCGGCCAGGCGGTGCCCGCGACGTCCGATCCGTCCGCGCTCGGGCGCGCGAGCATCGTGGCGCGCTTCGCCGCCGACGCCGAGCAGGCGCGATTCACGGCCATCGACATGATGCTCGACGACAGCCGCATCACCGGCGACTTCGCCGTCGACGGCTTCTCGAGCCCGGCCTACTCGTTCGAGCTCGCGATCGACGCGGTCGACGCGGACCGCTACCTGCCTCCGCCCGCGGACGAGGCTCCGGACGACGACGCGCGCACGGCCGGCGACATCGAGCTTCCGGCCGACGCGCTCGAGAACCTCACGATCGACGGCCACGTCGAGGTCGGCGATCTGCGCCTCGCGGGACTCGAGTTTGCCGACGTCGCGACCGACGTCGCCGTCGGCGAAGGCCGCGCGCGCCTCGACTCGGCGTACGCGAAGCTTTACGGCGGCGAGTTCTCGGGCAGCTTCGGCGTCGACACGGCGGCCGAGCCGGGGCTGACGCTTCGGGGCCGAGCCACGTCGCTCGCGCTCGAGCCGCTGATCGTCGCGCTCACCGGCGACTCTAATTTCAGCGGCACGGGCGATTTCGAGCTGAACCTCGCCGGCCGCGGCGCCACCGTCATCGAGAACGTACGCACCGCGAACGGCGACGTCCGGTTCTCGATGCGCGACGGCACGATCGAAGGCTTCAACCTCGGTCACGCGCTCTGCGCGGTCTACAACCGCACTCAGAAGCTGCCGGCGCCCGAGGACCGGCCGGCACGCACGGCGTTCGAGCTGATCAGCGGCACGGCGACGGTGCGCGACGGCGTCGCGTCGAGCCCGGACCTGCTCGCGCGCGCATCGTTCATGGATCTGACAGGGTCCGGCTCGCTCGTTCTCGCCGAGCAGCGCCTCGACTACGAGCTCGAGGCGAAGCTGACCGGGTCCACGGGCATCCGCGGCTGCGAGCCGATGGACGAGCTGATCGGCGAATCGCTGCCGCTGACGTTGCGCGGCACCGTCACGGCGCCGCAAATCCTTCCCGACTTCAGCGAGATCATTCAGCGGCGCCTTCGCGACGCGGTGCGCGACCGTCTCGAGGATCGGCTTCGGGACCTGCTGAACTGACGCTCGCCATGCCGACGGCGTTCGGGCGGTCAGCTCGGCGTGCCGTGGACGTCCGCGCGGCGTATTTCCGCGCACCGGAATGGCTACAATGGCGCGCGGCCGGCGGCTCGCTGCCGCTGCCTGTCGAGTACCGGTGCCGCGCCGCCGAAGCGCGATCGCGGCCGCACCGGCTGGAGGTCCCGACGGCCGTTGCCGTCGGGCTACACGTTTGAGCGCGCGGGCCGGCGGGAGATCATGACGCCCGCGGTCCCCGGCGGGAAATGAGCAAAGAGTGAGCTCGTCGCGGAAACGTCCCTCACGCACGAGGCGCACGTCGCGCAAGCCGCGGCGCCGCTCGCGCGCGCGCCGGCGCCGCGGCTTCAGATGGATCGGCGCGCTCGCGGCAATCTTCGCGCTCGCGGTCGTCGGCTTCGGGGCGTACGCCGTGTACGTCGGCTACGACGTGAGCCGCGAGTTCGAAGCGCGCCGGTGGGACGTGCCCGCGCAAGTCTACGCGACGCCGCTCGAGATCTATCCCGGAAGGCGCCTCTCGCGGGACGCGTTCGTCGTCGAGCTGCGGCGTCTCGGGTACCGCGAGGACGACCCGAGCGACGGACCGGGCCGCTATCGGCTGCGCGGCGGCACGGTCGAGATGACGACGCGGGCGTACCGCTACGCCGGCGAGACGCAGCCTTCGCAGTCCGTCTCGATCGCGTTTGCGGGCGGCCGCGTGGCGGCGCTCGAGAGTGCGGCCGGCGGCGCGCTGCCGCTCGTGCGGCTCGAGCCCCTTTTGATCGGCAGCGTCTTCCCCGCGCACGGCGAGGACCGGCTGATCCTCGCGCCCGAGGAGGTGCCTCCGTTGCTGATCGAGGCGCTGAAGGCGGTCGAGGACCGCCGTTTCGAGGAGCACCACGGCATCGACTTCCGCGCGGTGCTGCGCGCCATCCTCGTCAATCTCCAGGCCGGCGAGATCCGTCAGGGCGCGAGCACGCTCACTCAGCAGCTCGTCCGCAGCTACTTTCTCGGCAACGCGCGCACCTGGGAGCGCAAGCTGCGCGAGGCGATCATGGCGGTCGCGCTCGAGCTGCACTACGACAAAGCCGAGCTGATGCAGGCCTACATCAACGAGGTGTATCTCGCGCAGGACGGCAGCCGGGCGATACACGGGTTCGGCCTCGGCAGCCAGTTCTATTTCGGCAAGCCGCTCGCGGAGCTCGAGCTCCACGAGCTCGCGCTGCTCGTCGCGCAGGTGCGCGGGCCGACCTACTACAACCCGCGGCGCTATCCCGAGCGAGCGCTCGCGCGGCGTAATCTCGTCCTCGACATCATGGCCGAGCAGCAGCTGATCACCGCGGAGGAGGCGCAGCGCGCCGAGGCGCGTGAGCTCGACGTGCTGCCCGATGCGGGGCGGAGCGCGAGCTACTACGCCGCGTTTCTCGATCTCGTCCGCCGCGAGCTCTCGGCGGATTATCCGCGCGAAGAGCTCGAGCGACGCGGGCTCCAGGTGTTGACGACGCTCGACCCGGCCGTCCAGGCCGCGGCCGAGAGCGCGCTCATCCGCGAGCTCGACGCGCTCGACGCCGGGCGCGGAGAAGACGCGGTCCCGCTGGAAGGCGCGGTCGTCGTCACGAATCCGCACAATGCCGAGGTCCTGGCGGTCGTCGGCAGCCGCAAGTCCGGCTTCGACGGCTTCAACCGGGCGCTCGACGCGCGCCGTCAGATCGGCTCGCTGATCAAGCCGGCGGTCTATCTCGCCGCGCTCGAGAGCGGCCGCTACTCGCTCGCGTCGCTCGTCGACGATGCGCCGATCGAGATCGAGCTCGAGGACGGAAGGCGCTGGTCGCCGCACAACTTCGAGGAGCAGGCGCACGGCGAAGTGCCGCTCGTGCGTGCGCTCGCCGAGTCCTTCAACATGGCGACCGTGCGCCTCGGCGTGGACATAGGAGTCGAGGCGGTAGCGGAGCTCCTCGTGCGGCTCGGCCTCCCCGAGGCCCCGCGGCCGTACCCTTCGCTGCTGCTCGGTGCGCTCGATTTGACGCCGCTCGAGGTCGCGCAGATCTACAACAGCTTCGCGAACGGCGGGTTTCGCGTGCCGCTGCGCGCCGTGCGCGCGGTCGTCAGCGAAGACGGAGAGCGGGTGCAGCGCTATCCGCTCGAGATCACCGAGAGCGCCGATGCGGCGCAGGTCTACGCGCTGAACCAGGCGCTCGTGGCGGTGATGGAGCGCGGCACCGGAGCCGGCGCGCGCGAGCGGCTGATCGCGGACGTGACCGTTGCCGGCAAGACCGGCACGTCGGACGATCTGCGCGACAGCTGGTTCGCGGGGTTCACGAGCGACCGGCTCGTCGTTACGTGGGTCGGCAACGACGCGAATCTTCCGACCGGCCTGACCGGCGCGGCCGGCGCGGCCCGTGTGTGGACGAGCGTGCTGAACGGCATCGACACCGTGTCCTACGAGCCGCCTCCGCCGCCCGACGCCGAGCTCGTTTGGATCGACTACTACACGGGCTTCGCGACCGATCCCCGCTGTCCCGGCGCCGTGCGGCTCGCGGTGCCGCTCGAGATGCAGCCGCCGGAAGCGCGAGACTGCGGCAGCCGGAAGCCGAGGATCGGCTCCGGGATCCGGCGCTTTCTGCGGCGGACGTTGAACTGACATCCAAACGTGCCGCATTCCGGCACGCGACGAGGTTCCAGAATGATCAAGCTTCGATCGATCGACACGGGCGCCCCCGCACGGATGCCGCCGGCGCTGTTGCTCTCCCTCGCGCTCGCGCTCGGCGGATGCGCCGCGCCGTACACGCTGCCGGACCCGGCGGCTCGGTCGCCGCAGCCCGCGCAAGGCTCGTCCTCCGCCCGCGATCGAGATTCCGCGACCGGGTTTCCGGGCCGCGACGACCGGGGCTCGGCGGACGCAGGCGTCGAGACGGGTTCCGGGCGGGGGTCCGCGGACGCGCCACCGGCGGCGACGTCCGCGAGCATGGCGCTGCTCGAGCAAAGCCGCAGCGAGCGCGCGGCGGGAAGCTACACGGCGGCGGCGTCGTCGATCGAGCGGGCGCTGCGAATCGATCCGGGCAACGCACTGCTCTGGCTCGAGCTCGGCGAGGTGAAGCTTGCCGACGGCGACCCACAGCAGGCGCAGATGATGGCGCGCAAGGCGTTGACGCTCGCGGGACGCGATGCCGAGATCGCCGCGCGCGCCGAGCGGCTGATCGACCGCGCGGCGCGCTGCGGCTCGGCGGGCTGCTGACGCCCGGCGCTCGGGCAAAGCGCGTCCCGGCGGGACCGCTTCGCAAGCGAACGGCCGTGCGCAGCCGGTATCGGAGGTCACGCTCGCCGACGGCGGGGCTTTCGCGTTCGCGCCCGGCCCGCTGCTGAGCATGCGCCGCGCACGCTTCGCGAAGGATCCCGTCATCGACCGCGCGTTGCGGCACTCGGTCCGCGACGGCATGGCCTTCTCGGTGGCGGCGGGCGGAGGCGAGACTTATTTCTCGGCTTTCGCGCTGTTCCTGCGCGCCACGGCCCCCGAGGTCGCGCTGCTGACGACGCTGCCGCCGCTCGTCGGCTCTCTGGCGCAGATCTTCTCCGCGTGGGCGGGGCAGTTCGTGAGCCGCAAGCGCCTCGTGCTGACCGGCGCGGCCGTGCAAGCCCTCACATGGCTGCCGATTCTCGCGTTGCCGTACGCGCTGCCCGAGCACGCGGTCGTCGTGCTGCTCGCGCTCTTCGTGATCTATCAGGGCGGCGGCAACTTCGCCGCGCCGCAATGGACGAGCATCATGCGCGATCTCGTCTCCGACCGCCGCCGCGGCCGCTATTTCGGTTATCGCACACGCCGCACGACGATCACTTCGTTCGTCTCGCTCGTCGTCTGCGGCATGATCCTGCACGCGTTCGACGCGGCCGGCGCGACCTACGCGGGCTTCGCCGTCGTGTTCACGATCGCGTTCGCCGCGCGGGTCGTTTCCGTTTACCACCTGACGTATCTGCACGAGCCGGCGCCGCCGGCGACGACCCTCGACGTGCACATCACGCATTGGTGGCAGACCGTGCGGGAGAGCGGCGCGATCGGCTTCACCGCGTACTTCATCCTGATGAACTTCGCGGTCGGCATCTCGGCGCCGTTCTTCGCGGTCTACATGCTGCGCGATCTCGAGTTCTCGTACCTCGAGTTCATGGCGACGACCGGCGCGAGCGTGTTCGTGCAGTTTCTGACGCTCAATCGCTGGGGGCGCATCGCCGACGTCTACGGCAACCGAGCGATCATGATCATCACGAGCATGGCCCTGCCGGTAGTGCCGTTGCTGTGGCTCGTGTCCGGCGACTTCTTCTATCTGCTCGCGGTGCAGTGCGTCTCCGGGCTCACCTGGGCAGGCTTCACGCTGAGCGCGGGGAACCTTCTCTACGACCTCGTGCCGCGCAGCCGCCGTGCGGCGTACGTCGCGTTCCACAACGTCGGCAATGCCGGGTGCGTGTTTCTCGGCGCGATGCTCGGCGCCGCGCTCGCGCCGGCGCTCGCTCCGCGCGAGCCGTTGCTCGGCGGCGTCGCGAATCCGAGCAATCTGCTGTATCTCTTCGCGTTGTCGGGCATCGTGCGCGCCGTGCTCGCGCTCGCCTTCGTGCGCGACATCCGCGAGCTGCGCAAACCGCGACGCGCGATCTCCGCGCCCGCGCTGGTGCTGCGCGTCACCGGCTTCAACGCAATGCTCGGGCTGATCTACGAGTTCATCGGCCGGGCTCCGTCCGCCGCCGACCCGAAAAAGGTGCCCCCGAAAAAGGTGTCAGACACCTTTTCCGACTCGAAAAAGGTGTCAGACACCTTTTTCGGCGCGCCCGGGAACGAGGGGGCCGGCGGGGCGCGCAAGGGCGTCTGACGCGCCGGGGCGTTGGATCGGCCCGCGACGGCGCATGTCCGGCACCGAACACGGCGCGGTGCCCGGCCCCATGCATGTCTGCACGCGACGCAGCCGGTGGCTTCGGGCGCGAGGCTGAGCTATGGTTCACGCCTCTTGTTGTGGGTATTGGAGGGAGAATATGCGCGGCCGTCGTTTCGGTCCTGTCGTCGTCCTCTCGATGTGCGCGATGGCTATCGCGCCCGTTCATAATGCGGCATACGCCGGCGTCATCACCACGGAGCAGTACCTCGACGTCGTCGACCGCCAACAGGCGCTCGATCGGATCGACGCCGTGCTCGCGCGGGAGGAGGTACAGCACGAGCTGAAGCGGCTCGGAGTGGACCCGGCCGAGGCGGCCAAGCGCGTCGCGGCGCTCACGGACTCCGAGCTCGCGCTGCTCGCCGACAATATGGAAAGTTTGCCCGCCGGCGGTGACCTGCTCGGCGTCATCGGCGTCGTCTTCATCGTCCTGCTGATTCTCGAGCTCGTCGGCGTCACGAACGTCTTCAACAAGATCTAGCCGTTCGACGGCCTACGATGGCGCGCGGCGGCCGGCTCACCGTCCGCGGGGCTGCCCGATCACCGTCGCGCGCGGCCGCCGCAAGCGCTCGACGAAGCGCGGCGGCCGCGCTCGCGGCAACGCTGCTCGCCGGATGCGCGGCCGCCCCGCGCTTCGACGCGAGCGCGGTTCCCGCGGTCGAGCTCACCGACGTGCCGTTCTTCCCGCAGACGGACTATCAGTGCGGGCCGGCCGCGCTCGCCACGATCCTCGCGGACCAGGGGCTTGCCGTCGACGCCGAGGATCTCGTGCCGGCCGTCTACGTCGAGGGACTCCGCGGGAGCCTGCAGCCGGAGCTCCTCGCGGCGACGCGCCGATACGGTCTCGTGCCTTACGCGATCGAGCCCGACCCGACGGCCCTCTTTGCCGAGCTGGAGTCCGGCCGGCCCGTGCTCGTGCTGCAGAATCTCGGTTTCGACCGCTTCCCCGTCTGGCACTATGCCGTCGTGATCGGCTACGACGCGGAGCGCGAACGCGTGCTGCTTCGCTCCGGCACGGAGCGGCGGCGCGGCGAGCCTCTCCGGCGCTTTCTGCGCAGCTGGATGAAGGCGGACCGGTGGGGCTTCGTGGCCGCCGATCCCCGCGAGCCGCCGTCGACGGCCGAGCCCGTGAGCTGGATTCGCGCGCTCTCCGGGGCGGCGCCGCTGCTCGAGCCCGCCGCCGTCGATGCCGCGTTCGAGGCCGCCGTCGACCGCTGGCCGGGGAACGAGGTCGTCTTGTTCGCCGCGGCCGAGCGGGATGCGGCGGCCGGCCGACTCGACGAGGCGGCGAGCGGCTACGAGGCGCTGATCGCGCTCGCTCCCGATCACGTCGCCGCGCGCAACAACCTCGCGAACGTCCTCGCCGAGCGCGGCTGCCGCGCCGCCGCGCTGCGCGAGGCGCGGGCGGCGCTCGCGCTCACGAAGCCCGACGGCCCCCTTCGGGCTGCCGTCGAGGACACGGTAAACACGTTGACGGCCGCGGCCGCGAGCGGAGCGGGCGAGGCACCCGGCGCGTGCGTGCACTGACGCGCGGCCCGGCGCCTAGGTGCGCCGGCCAGGCTGGGCCTGGCGAGCGCTGACCGCTGCCCTGCCGCCCGCGTGCGCCGACCGGCTCCTCGGCTACGGCGTGCCGCCGCCCAGCCGCAGGCGCGTGACGCCGCCCTGGCCGGCAAACTCGCGGTTGTCCTCGCAGACGTATTCGAGGATCTCGTAGCCCGGCATCCGTTTGTACGCGAACGTGAACGTCCAGGGCTCCGTGAGGTACTCCGGATCCTCGATCGTGATCTCGTCCCAGAGTATCTCCGGCGTGACGAGATGGATCTCTTCCGAGATCCGCATCTCCGGACTGTGCGGAACGTCCCGAAAGCGGACGTAGTCCTTGATGCCGATCGTGTCGACGAAGAGCGTGCCCGACTCCCACCGGCCGACGGAGTGGCCAAAAAACCCGAGCTCGATATCAGTCAGGTCGGCCTGCCCCTTGTCGAGATAGATGCGGCGGATCTGGTTGTAGGCTTCCTGCACGATCGTGACCTGCCCCGGGCTTTGCAGGAACTCGAACGGAAACGGCCCCGACATCATCGACGGCATGCCGTCCGGCAGACAGTACGTATAGCCGGTGGCGAGAGGCTGCCCGCGCGCGGATGCCGCCCGGGCTTCCGCCTGCCGCTTCTGCCACGCCTCCAGGTGCTCGGGCTTCAGCGGCGGCGCGGCCTCGCGCGGCGGCGTGCCCGGCTCGCCCGCGCGGCCGCGATAACGCTCCCATGCGCCGCTGATGTTCGGCACGCCCGGCGCGAGCTCGGGAATCGTCTGCGCGCTCGCGACGCCGGCACCGGCGAGGACGGCGCCTGCGGCGAGCACGGCGCCGGCACAGGCCAACGAAGCGCGCGCAAGGCGGCGAGCGCGAAGCGGCGAGCGAGAAAAGCGGTTCCGATGCGAGATCATGCTGCGGTGTTCCCCCGTTGGGCTCGAATGGAGCGGCGGCGACCGCGCCGGAGGCGCGGCTCCGGCCTTCGATTCACGGCGTGCGTTCGTACGTGTCGATTGCGGGAACGGGCGGCACGAGCGTGCGCCCGTCCGGCACCTTGAGCTCGAGCAGCAGGCCGCCCGGCTCGCCGGTCAAAAGAGGCGCGACGATCGCGGTAACGTGGTCGCCCGACTTCACGTCGGACGAGCGCCAGCCCGCGCGCCGAAGCATGTTGATGCTCGTCAGCTCGATCGTGAAGTGCTTCATGCCCTCCGGAGCGCCCTTCGTGACGTCGATCTCGAGATAGCCGTGCGGATTCGTCCACTGGAACGAGGTGACGTCGCCTTCGAGCGTATAGGTGCGCGTGTGATCGAAGATCGCGAAGGAGTGATGCGCCGATGCGCCGCCGGCGAAAAGGAGCACCGCCACGCCGGCCCCGGTCCCCACCACAGATCTGATAGTCATGCATCCTCCCTCAACCAGTGTGCCCCCCAAACGAGGCTTGCCGGACCCGGTGAATGGCGCCCGAGCCTCAGTTGTAGGTATTTGCGGGGCGCGATACCCGCGTAGGGTATACGGCGATCCGCTCGCGATCCATCATCGCCCGGGCATAAATGGAATCACCGCGGGGAATAACGCCGACGGCGCGCCGCGGGCCGGCGGGGAATGACGCCGGCGGCGCGCCGCGTTGCGCGCTGGAACGGCGACGAAGGCGCCGGGATCGCCCGGCCCGATCAGCCGGCGGCGGCCGCCCGGTAGTCCTGACCCAGCACGACGCCGGAGCGGCCGACGGCGGACAGCACCGCCTGAAGCGTTGCGACCGCGCTGTCCTCGTCGATGCAGCAGGCGGCGCTCTGCCCCACGCCGACCGTCACGACCACCGATGCGAGCGCCTGCGCGTCCGTGCCGGCCTGAAGGGCATGCTCCTCGAACGCGACGACCGCGACGCGCTCGTCGAGCCTCCGCGCGAGCCCGTCCATCAACGCCTCGACGAGGCCCTGACCTTCGCCCGTGAGCTCGACGTCGCCGCCGGGCGCCGCGATGCGGAAGTGTCCGATCGTGCGCTGCTTCTCCGATCGCGAATCGTAACCATGAAGGCGCCAGCCCTCCGGCACGGCCGCGAGCTCCGATTCGAACAGCGCGCGCACGCGATCCGACGGCACCTCCTGCCCGGTCCGATCGGCCTCGCGCTGCACGATCGCGCTCAAGAACGGGTGCATCCATTTCGGCAGCGCGATGCCGTGATCGCGCTCGAGCACGTGCGCGACGCCGCCCTTGCCCGACTGGCTGTTGATGCGCACGACCTCCTCGTAGCGGCGCCCGAGGTCGCGCGGGTCGATCGGCAGATACGCGACCTCCCAGTACGTCCGCTTGTGCTCGCGATGGAACGCGAGAGACTTGCGGATCGCGTCCTGGTGGCTGCCGGAGAACGCCGCGTAGACGAGCTGCCCGGCCCACGGATGCCGCGGGTGCACCGGCATGGACGTGCAGCGCTTGTAGGTCTCGACGATGCCCGCCATGTCCGACAGGTCGAGCCGCGGGTCGACGCCTTGCGCGTACAGGTTCATCGCCATCGTCACGATGTCCATGTTCCCGGTACGCTCGCCGTTGCCGAACAGCGTTCCCTCGACGCGATCGGCGCCCGCCATGAGCCCGAGCTCGCCGGCCGCCACGGCGCAGCCGCGATCGTTGTGCGTGTGCAGGCTGATGCGGATGCGGTCGCGGTACTTCACGTGCCGGCAGAAGTACTCGATCTGATCGGCGAACACGTTCGGCGTCGTCATCTCGACCGTGGCGGGCAGATTCAAGATCACGGCCTGGCCGCGATCCGGCCGCCAAACATCGAGCACCGCGTTGCAGACCTCGACCGCATAGTCGGGCTCGGTGCCGGAGAAGCTCTCGGGCGAGTACTGGAAAGTCCAATGCGTGCCGGGGCGACGCTCGGCCTCCTCCTTGACCCAGCGTGCGCCGTTCACGGCGATGCCGATGATCTCCTCGCGGCTCGCGCCGAACACCTGCTCGCGCTGCACCGGCGACGTCGAGTTGTAGACGTGCACGATCGCGCGCTCGACGCCTTCGAGCGCCTCGAACGTGCGCTGGATCAGGTTTTGCCGCGCCTGAGTCAGCACCTGCACCGTCACGTGCGGCGGTATCCGCCGCTCGTCGATCAGACGCCGCGTGAACTCGAGCTCCGTCTGCGAAGCGGACGGGAAGCCGATCTCGATCTCCTTGAAGCCGATCGCGACCAGGCGGTCGAAGAGCTCGAGCTTCTGCTCGACGGACATCGGCGCGACGAGCGCCTGGTTGCCGTCGCGCAGGTCGACGCTGCACCAGTCCGGCGCGGCCGTGATCGTCTTGTCCGGCCACGTGCGGTCGGTGAGCACGATCGGCCGATACGGCCGATACTTGCGCGCATCGTACGAGCGCTCGGCGAGGGGCCAGTCGTCCTTCGCCCGCTCGGCCGCGCCCTCGATGCGGCCACCCGGCGCCTCGTTGCCCTTTCGCTCGTGCTCGTACGTCATCGTTCTCTCCCTGCCTACGGTCGCGGCACGGCCGCCCGCCCCGCGGCCCGCCCGACCGCAGCAAAACGGGCCGGCGGGCATGCGAAACATTCTATGCCATTCTTCCGGGCATTTTCGCCTTTTATCGGCCGCAATTTCGTGGAACGGCGCAATTTCGTGCTAATCTCCCTGCCCACTCCGAGAGATTCTTTCATGCCGATCAAGCTCGACGCCTACGACCTGAAGATTCTCGAGCAGCTTCAGACCGACGGCGGGCTCACGAATCAGGAGATTGCCGAGCGCGTCGGCCTGTCGCCGTCGCCGTGCTCGCGCCGGATCAAGCAGCTCGAGGACGCGGGGGTCATCAGCCGGCGTGTCGTGCGGCTCTCGCAGAAGGCGCTCGGGCTCGATCTCACGGTACTGCTGCACATTCGGATGGACCGACACACGCCCGAGCGCTTCGAGCAGTTCGAGGCCGTGGTGCGGCAGTATCCTGAGGTGCAGGAGTGCTATCTGATCACCGGGCAGGAAGCCGACTATCAGCTGAAGATCGTCGTGCCGACGATGGAGGAGTATCAGGACTTTCTGCTGAACAAGATCACGCGGATCGACGGCGTGATCGGCGTGCACTCGTCCTTCGTGCTGCGCAAGCCGATCGACACGACCGCATTGCCGCTCACGTACTCGCGCTGACGGAGGCCCGCTCGGCATGCCGCTCGAATTCTCGGACTTCGGCGCGCGCTTCAGCCGCCGCACCGGCGCGCTCGAGCTCATGGACGACCTCGGCCGGGCGATGGCCGGCGGGGAGGACGTCTCCCTGCTCGGCGGCGGGAACCCGGCGAAGATTCCCGAGATGCTGCAGCTGCTCGGGCGGCGCCTCGCGGAGATCGCTGCCGATCCGCGCTCGCTCGAGCGCATGGTCGCGAACTACGCGCACCCGGCCGGCGACATCGAGTTTCGCCGCGCGCTCGCCCGGCTGCTGCGGCGCGAGCACGGCTGGCCGCTGACCGAAGCCAACATCGCGGTCACGGCCGGAAGTCAGGCCGCCTTCTTCCTCCTGTTCAACCTCTTCGCCGGGCGCCGCGCCGACGGCCGTGTGCGCAAGCTGCTTCTTCCGATGACGCCGGAGTACGTGGGCTACGCCGACGTCGGCCTCGACCCCGATCTCGTCACGGCCCGCAGGCCCGCGATCGACGAGCTGCCCGGCAACACGTTCAAGTATCGGGTCGACTTCGATAGCCTGACCGTCGACGACGACGTCGCGGCCGTCTGTGTTTCCCGGCCGTCGAATCCCACCGGCAACGTGCTCACCGGCGACGAGCTCGCGCGGCTGTCGCGTCTTTGCGCCGACGCCGGCGTGCCGCTGATCCTCGATAACGCGTACGGCCTGCCGTTTCCCGGCATCGTGTTCACGGACGCCGCGCCGATCTGGGACGAGAACATCGTGCTCTGTTTGAGCCTGTCGAAGCTCGGCCTGCCCGGCGTCAGAACCGGAATCGTCGTCGCGCGCGAGGAGGTGATCGACGCGCTCACGAACGCCACGGCCGTGCTGAATCTCGCGGTCGGCAGCGTGGGTCCGGTGATCGTTCAACCCTGGATCGAGAGCGGCGAGATCACCGCAATCTCGCGACGCTCGGTAATGCCGTACTATCGGGAGAAGGCGCTGCGCACACGAGAGCGGCTCGAGCGCGAGCTCGCCGGTGTGCCGTTCAGGATCCACGTGCCGGAGGGCGGCTTTTTCCTGTGGCTCTGGCTGCCCGGGCTGCCGATCACGAGCGCGGAGCTCTACAGGCGGCTGAAGGCGGCCGGGGTGCTCGTGCTGTCCGGCCACTACTTCTTTCCCGGCCTCGCGGAGCCGTGGCGGCATCGCGACGAGTGCGTGCGCATCTCGTTCGCCCAGGACGACGAGGTCGTCGCGCGCGGCATCCGAGTCCTCGTGAGGGAAGTGCGCGCCGCTTTCGTCGGTTGACGGCCGCCGCGCCGGCCCCTGGCGCCGGCGAACGCGCCGAGCGGAGTGGAGCATGGAGCCCCAGAGTGCAAGCGCCGTGCTGATGATTCGGCCGAGGCATTTCGCCGGCAACGCCGAGACGTTCGACTCGAACCGCTTCCAGGCGCCGCCCGCGGACCGCCCGGAGATCGCGAAGCGCGCACGCGCCGAGCTCGACGCGCTCGCGGCCGCGCTCGACCGCGCCGGCGTCGCGGTGCACGTGCTCGACGGGCGCGAGACGCCGCGCTGCCCCGACGAGGTGTTCCCGAACAACTGGCTCAGCACGCATCACGACGGCACGCTCGTGCTGTATCCGATGATGGCGCCGAGCCGCCGGCTCGAGCGCCGGGCCGACGTCGTGCAGACGCTCGGCGCGCTCGGCTACGCCGTGCACCGAGTCGTCGATCTCACCGAGCTCGAGTCGCGCGGCCTCTTCCTCGAAGGCACCGGCAGTCTCGTCCTCGACCGCCCGGGCCGCGTCGCCTATGCGTGCCTCTCGCCGCGCACGTCGCGCGAAGCCGTCGATCTCTTCGCCGACCGGCTCGGATACGAAACGCGGGTGTTCGACGCGCGCGACCGCGCGGGCCGCCCGATCTATCACACGAACGTGCTGATGTCCGTCGGCACCTCGTTCGCGATCGTCTGCGCCGAGGCGATACGTAATCCCGGCGAGCGGCGCGCCGTGCTCGACGGCCTGCGTTCGAGCGGCAGAGCCGTGATCGAGATCGGCTTCGATCAGCTGCACGCGTTCGCCGGCAATCTGCTCGAGCTTCGCGGCACGCGCGGCCCCGTGATCGCGCTTTCCGCTCGCGCTTGCGAAGCGCTCGGCGATGCCGGGCGGCGCGCGCTCGGCGCGCACGGCGAGCTCGTCCCGGCCGGGATCGCGACGATCGAAACCTACGGCGGCGGCAGCGTGCGCTGCATGTTGGCCGAGGTGCACTTGCCCGGCGTCAGTCCGGCGCCCGCTCCCTCGCGCTCGAGTAGACGATGACGGCGTCGAGGTTCGTGCGGTCGAGCCCCGAAACCTCGTAGAGAACCTCGAACGACGGCGCGGGACCGATCGCCGGCTTGCCCACGGTCTTCTCGAGCGCCGCGAGATGCTCTGCATCGGTGATGGCGTAGGCCGTCTGCATGAGCCCCGCGTCGCGCGTTCCGGCGACGATCATGAACTGCATACCGCCCGGCCCGGGGAACGTGGAGAACAGGCCGTAGTCCCGGTAGTTCCGATGGATCGACGGCATGCCGCCCTCGCTCAGGTAGAGCTTGCCCGTGTCGCGCTCGATCAGCTCGTCGTAGGTCTCGCCGACGGCGAGGCCGGAGGCCCCGAAGACGAAGTCGTAAAGCTTGTCGAGCGCGCTCACGTAGCCGATGTAGATCACGTGATTCGAGCGCAAATCGGCGGCGTCGAGCTCCGACATCGACGCGACGCTCACCGCCTTCCCGGCGGTGAACAGCACGCGCAGCACGTCGCGCAGCGCGAACGCGGCGCCGCGCGGCAGATAAGTGAGATCGAGGTCGATGTAGCGGCTCGCGATATCGGGCTCGAACATGATGAACTCGTCGAGATCGCGGCTCGAATTGATCGAGAAGTTGCGGATCAGGCGGTCGACGTTCCCGGTCTCGTCCATCTCGCCGAAGATGTAGTAGTCGCCGACGACGATCAGCGCGGGCGTGGAATCGTCGAGCACGGCCCGCCAGAGATCGGTGTCGGCGACGCCGTCGATCGGCGTGACGACTTCGCGCTCCGCCGCGGACCAGCCGATCAGCGCGCCGACGCCGAGAGCAACGACCGCCGCGGCCGCAGCCCACGCGACCGTGCGGCGGCGGCCCCGCTCGCGCGGGACTTCGCGCCCTGCCTGCTCCCCGGCGGGCTGCGCTTCCTCGGGCTCGATGGGTGCGACGACCACCCGGTACTCCCCTTTCGGGATGACGATTCTCGCGGGCTCCTCGCGACCGGCCGTGGCGTAGTAGTTCTCGAGCTTCTGGCGCAGATGATGCGCGTACACGCGCACCATCGAATCCTGGCCCGGATCGAAGTCGGCGCCGCGGTTGAAGACCGTGGTGGCGATTTCGTGCTCCTTCGGCGTGCGGCCTTCGAGCGAGCAGGCCACGAGAAACTCGAGGAGCCGTGCATAGGAGCGGGACCGGCCGAGCGCGCCGCTCGCCGCGATCTTCGCCGCCTGCTCGCGGATCAGCTCGTGCTCCTGTGTCGAAACCGCCATTTTTGCGCTCGATGCCGGCAATGCACCGGTGGACTTACCGAGGTCTGAATACGACACTAGCCAATCTTTAACCGTTAATAAACGCCGTGCAACTCAGCGCGGCCTTAAGAAAAGTCGACCGCGGCGCCGACCGGAATCGCGCGGGGCGCCGGCAGGCCCGGCCGGCCCCGGGGACCTCCTCCGCTGCAGCGCAGTCGCGACAGTCACGAAACCACGGCCGCCCCGCGCTCCAGGACCCAGAACGCGGAGACCGAGCCGATTCCGTAAGCCGCCGCGCGCGGCCACCACTCCGGCGCCGGCCACGGGCCGCGCCGCCAGACGCACGCGAGGCCCAGCACGGCGGCGATGAACAGGAGCTGCCCGATCTCGACGCCGACGTTGAAGAACAAGAGCGCGAGCGGCACCGCGTGCTGCGGCAGCCCGATCTCCGCGAGGGCGCCGGCGAAGCCGAAGCCGTGCAGCAGGCCGAAGCAGAACGCGACGATCCAGGGGAAGCGGAAAGTCAGATCCTCGTCGCCCGTGCGTGACCCGGACCGGCGCGCGAGCTCGGTGGCGAGAAACAGGATGCTGAGCGCGATCGTCGCCTCGACGGGCGCGGACGGGACGTTCGCGAGCCCGAGAGACGCCGCGCCGAGCGTGATGCTGTGCGCGATCGTGAACGCGGTCACCGTCGCCACGAGCCGCTTCACGCCGCGCACGATCAGAAGCAGCGCGAGCACGAAGAGCAGATGGTCGATTCCGAGCAGAATGTGCTCGACGCCGAGCGCGAGATAGGTCGAGATCACGGTCATCGGCCCCGGCCGCTCCGGCACCACGATGCTCGGCGCTTCGGGCACGAGGCGATGCGTGAACGACGTGCCGTCGGCGAACGCGACGCGCACGAGCACGTCGGTCTGCGTGGCCGGCAAGCCCTCCACCGCGAGCGTACGCCCGGTGAGCCCGTCCGCGCACTCGATCGCGCCGTGCTGGAGACGCGCGTCGTCGACGAGGTAGGTGCGGACCGCGTCTCGCAGCGAGCAGCCGGCCGGAATCTGCGGCACGAGCACGTCGGCGAGGCCGCCCGGCACGGAAACCTTCCACTCGACGTCGAAGACGCCCGGCTGCGACTCCGTGAGCCCGAGATAGGCGGGGCTCAGCCGGTGCGCGGACGCGGGGGTCGCGAGAAGCGCGGGCAGCGCGAGGACGAGGCAGGCGAGCCGCGCTCCCCGCGTCACTCGATCCCCTCCGGCCACTCGATCACGACGTCGTAGCGCGCCCTCATGCGCGCGTACTCCTGCTCGTTGCGCGCCGCGCGCTTCTCGGCCGCGTAGATCTCGCGCACCTGCTCGCGCGCCTCCTCGAACGGCGGCAACCGGGCGGGAAGCCGCTCGACGAGGCGTACGAGATGCAGGCCGAAGTCCGACCGGTACGGGCCGGTCCAGCCGCCGGGCGTCATCGTGAAAAGCGCGTTAGTCATCTCCTCGCCGAACAGCACCGACACGCGGTCGCGGCCGGCCTGCTCGAAGCGCAGCTCGAGCGGCGTGCGATCGCCGACGCCGGCGGGATCCGCGCCGCCGCGCAGCGCGTCGAGCGCCTCGGCGACGTCGCGCTCCAGCGCGTCTCCGCGCTGACTCGGGCTGAAGAACACCTGATCGAAGGTCACGCGCTCGGGGATCGTGAAGCGCGCCGGCGACGAGGCGTAGAACTCGCGCAGCGCTTCGTCCGACGGAGGCTCCGGGTCCGCGAGATTCTGCGTGAGGTACTGCATCTTCTCGATCAGACGGCGTCTCACCTCGTCGTCGTTCTCGTCGAGCCCGAGCGCGAGGGCCTCGCGATAGAAGACCTCGTCGCGGATCGTCGGCTCCAGCATCTCGAGCAGCTCGTCGCGCGTCGGCGGACGCCTTTGCATGACCTCGGCCGCGGCCCGCAGGCGCTCGACCTCCGCGGCGCTCACGACGATGCGCTCGGGCGCCTCGCCGTCGCCGCCCCGAAGGGCCGAGATCGCGAAGAGGGCGGCCCCGATCGCGAGGAAATGCAGCAGCGGATCCTTCAGCAGCTTCAGCATGATTCAGGCGGCGCGGCGATACACGCGATCGTCGTGTGACGGCGAGAACGTCCACGATGCGCGCCGCGGCGGGAGTTCTTCGTCGGTTTCGCTCGCGGCGTTCCGCGCCCTCCCCGGCGGTCGGCACGACTCACCTCTGCGGGGGACGCCGCACCCGCGCCCGGCGGGGCATTATCGGCCGCCGCGGAAGCGGCGGACAAGGCCGGGCGGCGCTCCGGCGGGGAGGGTGAGCCGGAGCGCCGCCCGTAAAGGCCGCGACGCCGGTCGCGTCAGGACCGGTCGAGCGCGACGAATCGCTGCCCGTCGCCGCGGCGCACCAACATCAGGATGTCCGAGCCGTCGTCGCGGGCGTTGCGCAGCGCGTCGGCGGCGTCGGCGGCCGACGTGACGGCGCGGCCATTGACCTCGACGATCACGTCGCCGGCGCGAAGCCCCTCCTCCGCCGCCGGGCTGCCGGGCACCACGCCGACGATGAGCGCACCCTCGACGTCCTCGGAGATGCCGAGCCGTGCCCGCTCGTCATCGGTCAGCGGGGCGAGCTGGAGCCCGAGGCTGCCCTGGCCGCCGGGACCGGCGCCGGGCGCGGACGCGACCGTATCGGCGCGTTCCCCGAGCTCGACCTCGATCGTGCGCGTCGCGCCGTCGCGCACGATCTCGACGGAGACCGTCTCGCCGGGATCCGCGGCGGCGACCGCGAGGCTCAAGTCTCGCGGCGAAGCGATGTCGCGGTCGCCGAAGCGCGTGACGACGTCGCCGGCCTCGAGGCCCGCCCGCGCGGCCGGCGTGTCGTCGAGCACCTCGGCAATGAGCGCCCCTTTCGCCTCTTCCAGCCCGAGCGACTCCGCGAGATCGGGATCGAGCGTCTGGAGCTGCACGCCGAGCCAGCCCCGCTCGACCGTGCCGTCGGCCCGAAGCTGCGCGACGACCGACGCCGCCTGGTTCGACGGGATCGCGAAACCGATGCCGACGTTGCCGCCGTTCGGCGAGAAGATCGCGGTGCTGACGCCGATCACCTCGCCGGCCGCATTGAACACGGGCCCGCCGGAATTGCCGCGGTTGATCGGTGCATCGATCTGCAAGTAGTCGTCGTACGGGCCCGATTCGATGTCACGGCCGCGGGCGGAGACGATGCCGGCCGTCGCCGTCCCGCCGAGGCCGAACGGATTGCCGATCGCGAGCACCCATTCGCCGACCCGCACCGCGTCGGAATCCGCGAAGGTGACGAACGGCAGCGGTTCGTCCGTCTCGACGCGGAGCAGCGCGAGATCGGTCAACGGATCGTCGCCGACGACCGTCGCCTCGAGCTGCCGGCCGTCGTGGAACGTGACCGTGATCTCGTCCGCGTCGCTGATCACGTGGTGATTCGTCACGATGTATCCGTCCGCGTCGATCACGAAGCCCGAGCCCGCGCCCTGCACGCGCGGGGCGGGCGGCAATCCCGGCGCGTTCGGCGGCTCGAAGAAGCGCTCGAAGAAGTCCTCGAACGGGGTGCCCCGGAACGGCGCCTCCTCCGGCGGCCGCGCGCGGAAGCGGTTGACGGCGGGCATCCAGCGCGCCGTCTTCGTCACCGAGATGTTGACGACGGCCGGGCTCGCCCGCTCGACGACGTCCGCGAACGACGGCGCGTTGAGATCGGCGGTGGCCGGACGCTCCTGCGCCACGGCGGCCGAGAACGGCACGGGCCCGAAGTCGACCGCAGCGCCGCCCGCGAGCGCGCCGGCGACGACGCCGGCGAGCGGCCAGGCCCAGCGCCTGGTGCGAATGCTCGGTTCGGTCATGACGTATCCTCCATATACGACTGCGAGCGCAGCGCTCGATGCGGGAACGTTAAGCCCCGGCGCCTTAACGCGGGCTCACCGGAACCCTACGAATTTGTCATCCGCGGGGTCGACCATGAACGATCGTTAATGCGCCGTTCAGCTCCGCCCAAGTAGGGTTGGAGGAACATTCCAGCCATTGGAGGGTCTATTTGACCGTGCCAGGAGGTGAAGAGAGATGAAGACGTTGATCGCGACGGCACTGATGGCCGTGGCGGCGACTGCGTACGGCGCCAAGGCGCCCGTGGAGATCGAGCAGCACGACTTCCCGCTCGTCACGAGCCTCGAGCCCGTGGACAGCATTCCGGCCTTGACACGCTTGCACAGCTGGAACGTGGTCGACGACGACACGTTGATTCTGTGGGCCACGCCGTTCAAGCCGTATCTCGTGGAGCTCTCCTTCCCGAGCCCGGACCTGCGATTCGCATGGGCCATCGGCGTGACGTCGTTCGGCAGCCGCATCCATGCGCGGTTCGACTCGGTGCGGATCGACGGATTCAATTACCCGATCCGCGAGATTTACGAGCTGAGCCGTGAGCAAGCCGAGGCGTTCACCGAACGCTCGTGACGCCGCCCGAGCGTGCGCATTCTGATCATAGAGGACGACAAGGACGTCGCCTCTTTCGTCCGGAAGGGGCTGTCGGAGGCGGGCTGGAACGTCGATCATGCCGCGAACGGCAAGGACGGCCTGTTCCTCGCCGCCACGGAGCGCTATGACGCGCTGATCGTCGACCGGATGCTGCCCGGCGTCGACGGGCTCACCGTCATTCGAACGCTGCGGGCGTCGAACAACACGACGCCCGCGCTCGTTCTGAGCGCGCTCGGTGAAGTCGACGACCGCGTCGAAGGCCTGCGCGCCGGCGGCGACGACTACCTCGTGAAGCCCTTCGCGTTCACCGAGCTGATGGCACGTCTCGAGGCCTTGCTGCGGCGCTCCGCGTCGTCGGGAACGGCGCCGCCGACCGTGCTCGAGGTCGGCGACCTGAAGATGGACCTGCTGCGCCGCGAGGTGCACCGCGCCGGCAGGAAGATCGAGCTTCAGCCGCGCGAGTTCCAGCTCCTCGAGTTCCTGATGCGGCACGCCGGCCAGGTCGTGACCCGGACGATGCTGCTCGAGGGCGTCTGGGACTATCATTTCGACCCCCAAACCAACGTGATCGACGTGCACGTGAGCCGGCTGCGCTCGAAGATCGACCGCGACTTTCCCACGCCGCTGCTGCACACGGTGCGCGGCGCGGGCTACCGGCTCGACGCGGCGGGCTGAGACGCGCGACGCGTCATGCGGACGCCCGCTCTCTTCCGCACGTCGGTCTTCCAGATGACGCTCGTCTACATGGCGCTCTTCGGCGTCTCCGTGCTCGCGCTCTTCACCTTCATCTACTGGTCCACGCTCGGCTATCTCGAGCGGCAGACGGAGGAGATCATCGAGGCGGAGACCCGGGGCCTTGCCGAGCAGGCGGAGCGGCGCGGCCTCGTCGGCCTCATCGACGTGATCGGGGACCGCGTGCGGCGCGACACCGAGCACCGCTCCGTCTACCTCCTCGTCGACGCGGGGCTGCGCCCGATTGCGGGCAACGTCGCCCGGTGGCCGGTGGAGCTCGACCGCCGCGGCGAGTGGGCCGATTTTCTGAAGCCCGAGCCGGACGGCGGATACACGCCCGTGCGCGCGCTCGCGCTCGGCGTCGGCCCGGGCTTTCGCCTGATGGTCGGGCGCGACATCCGCGAGCTCGAGCGGATCAACGAGGTCTTCCGGCGCGCATCGATCTGGGGGTTGAGCCTGACGATGGGGCTCGCGCTCGCCGGCGGACTCCTCGTGAGCTGGAGCGCGCAGCGGCGCGTCGCACAGATCAACCGCACGACGCGGCAGATCATGGCCGGCAACATGAGCCAGCGCGTGCCGGTCCGCGGGATCGGCGACGAGCACGACGAGCTCGCGGAGAACGTCAATGCGATGCTCGATCAGATCGAGAAGCTGATGGCGGGCTTGCGGCACGTCGGCGACAGCGTCGCGCACGATCTGCGCGGGCCGCTGACGCGGCTGCGCACCCGGCTCGAAACGCTCGCGAACGAGCCCGCGCCGAGCCGGGAGGGCCTCGCCGAATGCGTCGAGCAGGCCGACGCGCTGCTCGCCACGTTCAACGCGCTGCTCCGGATCGCTCGGATCGAGTCCGGCGCGTACCGGAGCGCCTTCGCCCGGATCGATCTCGGTGCGATCGTGCGCGACGTCTGCGAGCTCTATCAGGCCGCGGCCGAGGAGCGGCAAATCGACCTCCGCTGCGCGTACCCGCCGGACGCGTTCGTGTTCGGCGACCGCGAGCTCCTCGCGCAGGCCCTCACGAATCTCCTCGACAACGCGGTGAAGCACGCGCCGGAGGGCGGCCGGATCACCGTGGACGTGACGCGCAGGCTTCGCCCCCGGGCCGCCTATGCCGTGCGCGTCGCCGACGACGGCCCGGGGATCCCGCCCGAGGAGCGCGAGCGCGTCCTCGAGCGCTTCACCCGCCTCGATCAGTCCCGCTCGCTGCCCGGCAACGGCCTCGGGCTCGCGCTCGTGAAGGCGGTCGCCGAGCAGCACGAAGGCCGCCTGGCGCTCGGCGACAACGCGCCGGGGCTCGTCGTGGAGCTCGACCTTCCGGCGGCCGCCGGCGCAACGCCCGGTGAGGCGCAGGCGGGCGTCTGAGGTATGATTGGGCCGCCATGGAACACGACGCTCCCCCGCCGGGCGCGGCAGAGAGCTTCGACACGCGCCGGCCGATTCAAGAGAACGTGAAGTCGAAGGCCACGTGGCTTCGGCTCTTCTTCATGCTCTGCTTCGTCGTCGCCTACGCGGTCGCGGAGCTGGTCGCGACCGTGGTCGTCGCCGTGCAGTTCTTCTGGGTGCTGTTGAACGGCGCACCGAACGAGCGGCTGCGCGAGCTCGGGCAATCGCTCGCGATCTACACCTACCAGATCATCCTCTATCTCACGTTCAATAGCGACGAGCGGCCGTTTCCGATCGACATGGATTGGCCCACGGACCCGCCGGACCTCGACTGACCCGTTCCGGCCGGACGCGAATCGTCAGCACAAACGATCGCGGAGCGCGGCCGTCCACAGCTCGAGCTTCCGCTCGAACGAGTACGACGCGTTCGCGGGGCTCGTCGACGGCAGCCGCCGGGACTCGAGCGCCGCGACATCGGGAGGCAGCGTCGGCAGCACGTGGCGGCGGTAGAGCTCGGCCGCCTTCGTGCCGTTGAACGAGACGAAGCGGATGCCGGGGTGGGCCGCGAAGAACGACGCGAAGTCGTTCACGACCATCGTCGCGGGGACGATCGCCGAGTCGAGGCTGCCGCGGCGCTCGCCGGCCGCGAGCACGTCCCACAACGCGATGCGCGCCGCCTTCAGCCGCTCGAGGCGCTTTGCATACGGCAGCGCGGGCTCCGCGCCGCACACCTCGCCCATGATCCGCCAGAACGCGTTCCGCGGCTGCGCGTAGTACTGCTGCATCGCGATCGACATCTCGCCCGGCAGGCTGCCGAGGATCAGCACCTCGGCGGTCGGCGCCGCGACCGGCGGAAAGCCGCGCGCGTAAGGGGCGGCGTCCGCGATCTTCGCGCGTCGCGACGAGGCCGTGCGCGTTTTGCCGCCGGCGGCGCCGGATCGTCGCCCTTCGCCGTGCAGCGTGCCGACGCCGCGTGTGCCGCGGCGCGCTTCGCTCACCATGCGAGCGCTCCGTAGTGGCCGTGCGCGCGAAGCGTACGCATTTGCCCGAGGATGTGGGCCTGGCGGCTGCGGACGTATTCGCTCGGCCGGTCCGCGCGCAGCTCCTTCGGGTTCGGCAGCACGGCGGCGAGCAGCGCCGCCTGCTCGGGACGGAGCTCCGCCGCCGACGTGGCGAAAAACTCCTGCGAGGCGGCCTCCACGCCGAACACGCCGGTCCCGAATTCCGCGACGTTCAAGTACACCTCGAGGATCCGCTCCTTCGGCCAGAACGCCTCGATCAGCAGCGTGAAGTAAGCCTCGATTCCCTTGCGAAAGAAGCTGCGGCCCGGCCAGAGAAACAGGTTCTTCGCGACCTGCTGCGTGATCGTCGACGCGCCGCGCAGCCCCTCGCCCGCGCGATAGTCCTCGAGCGCCTTCTCGATGGATGCGAAGTCGAAGCCGTTGTGCATGAGAAAGCGTTGATCCTCCGCCGCGATCACCGCGTAAGCGGCCGACGCGGCGATGTGCTCGCGGTCCCTCCAATCGTGCCGCTGGTCGGCGAGCGGCATCGGCTGCTCGAGCATCATCGCCGTGAACGGCGGGTTCGCGACGCGCAGCAGGCCGACGAGCGCGGCGCTGCCGATCAGCCCGAAAAGCAGAAGCGCCGCCACGGCCCTGACGATGAAACGGCCGGGGCGGAACGAGCGTTTGCGTCCGGAACGGCGTCCCACAAGTAATCGTCCTCCCGCGGTTGCGGCTCCGGTGCGGGCCGCAGCGCTCGCCGTCTCCCCTTGTCGGCGGCCTTCGTCGCTGCGGCGCCCGAGCCGCGTCGGTTTACCCTAATACAAGTCCGGCCCCGGCTGTACAATCCGGCAAGACGGGCGCATTCCGCACCGCAGAGGATCCACGGACGTGCAGCGACCGCGCTGGTTCGCCGATCTCGGTATTCCTCCGAATTACGGCGTGGATCCGCCGCTGCCCGCCTATGCCGACGCCGAGAAGCTCGAAGAGGTGGAACCGAACATCATCGGCCGAATGCAGCGTCTCTGGCCGAAGACGGCCCGCGATTGGCGCGCGATGAAGACCGCCGCAGCCGAGGACGGCGTGCGGCTGCTGCTCGTCTCGGGCTTTCGCAGCGTGAGCCATCAGGTCCGGCTGATCCGCGCCAAGCTCGCGCGCGGCCAGGACATCGCCGTCATCCTGAAAGCGAACGCGGCGCCCGGATTCAGCCAGCACCATACCGGCAAGGCCGTCGACATCGCGACGCCCGGCTCGCGGCCGCTGACCGAGGAGTTCGAGCGTTCGGAGGCGTTCTTTTGGCTGCAGCATAACGCCGAGCGCTTCGGTTTCCGCATGCCGTACGGCCGGAACAACCGCTACGGCTTCGTCTACGAGCCGTGGCACTGGTCCCAGCTTCCGGAAAGCACCCGTTCCCGATCGAGGAGGAATGCGAATGCGACTCGATGAGCCTGCATCGGCCTCGTCTTTCCGCTTGCGGCGACCGCGCCTCGAGCGCCGCGTCGGCGCCGCGCTCGCGGCGGCGGCGACGCTCGCGCTCGGCGCCGCGCCGCTCTCGGCCGCGGAGACGATCCGCCAGTACCAGTTCGCGCCGCGCGACGGCGGCGGCTACGAGCTCGTGCTGAAGGAGGTGCCGCAGCCCGAAGCGGGGCCGGGGGAGGTGCTCGTGCGCGTGCGCGCGGCGTCGCTCAACCGGCGCGACGTGCTGATGCTGAACGCGCGTTACGGGCCGGGCGGCGCGAACGCGGCCGGCGGGATTCCGCTCTCGGACGGGGCCGGCGAGGTCATCGCGGTCGGCCCCGGCGTCACGCGCTTCGAGGTCGGTGATCGCGTCGCGGGCATTTTCTTCGAGCGGTGGATCCGCGGCGACCGGTCGGCCGAGTCGATTGCGTCGGCACGCGGCGGCAACGCGGGCGGCATGCTTTCCGAGGTCATCGTGTCGAGCGAGGACGCGCTCGTCGCGATTCCGGAGCATCTGTCGTTCGAGGAAGCCGCGACGCTGCCCTGCGCCGGGGTCACCGCGTATGTCGGCCTCTTCAAGTACGGCGGGCTCGAGCCCGGCGACTACGTGCTGCTCGAGGGCACGGGCGGCGTGTCGCTGTTCGGTTTGCAGTTCGCCGCTGCGGCCGGCGCGCGACCGATCATCACGAGCTCGAGCGACGAGAAGCTCGAGCGCGCGAAGGCGCTCGGCGCCGTGGGCACGGCGAACTACCGCACGAATGCGGACTGGCAGCGCGAGGTTCGCGCGCTGACGGGCGGCCGAGGCGTCGACCACGTGCTCGAGGTCGGCGGCGAGGACACGCTGCCGAAAGCGCTCGAGGCGCTCGCCTACGATGGGCACGTCGCGCTGATCGGCGGCCTCTCCGGGTTCGCGAGCAGCATCCCGGTCGGGCAGCTGATGGGCCTCGGCGCGCGGGTCACCGGCATCTACGTCGGCTCGCGGGAGGACTTCGAGGCGATGAACCGGTTCATCAGCGGGCATCGGCTGCGGCCGGTCGTCGACCGCGTGTTCGAGCTCGAGGACGCGCCGGCGGCGTTCGACCTCATGCAGAACGGCAGCTACATGGGCAAGATCGTGATCCGCCTCTGACGGGGACCGCGGGCGGCTGCTTTTTGCTTGCAGGCAGCCGAGCCGCGTCGCAAGGATGAGCGAAGCCGATCGCCGCAAGTGGAACGAGCGCTACCGCGAAGGCGCGTACGCCGAGCGCGAGCATCCGACCGCACTGCTCGAGGAGTGGTCCGCGCGGCTCCCTCGCGGCCGCGCGCTCGACGTCGCGTGCGGCGCGGGACGCAACAGCCTGTTTCTCGCGTCGACTGGACGTCAAGTCGACGCCGTTGATATCTCCGGCGTTGCGCTCGACCGCGCTCGGCAAGCCGCGGCCGACCGAGGGCTCGACGTGCGATTCATCGAGGCGGACCTCGAATCCGCGGCCCTGCCCGCCGGGCCGTACGATCTGATCGTCCTCGTCCGCTACGTCAACCGCGCGCTCTTTCCGCAGCTGATCGAGCGGTTCGCCGCGGGCGGCGTGCTGCTCTGCGAGCAGCACGTGGACGCGGACGAGGACGTCGCCGGCCCGAGGAGCGCGGCGTTTCGGATGCGCCGCAACGAGCTGCTGCGCGCCGCGCTCTCCGCGCCCCCCGGGCAGGCGATCGTCGAGCTCTACCGCGAGGGCATCGTGACGGACCCGGACGGCCGCCGCGTCGCGCTCGCGCAGTTGATCCTCCGCGGCAAGGCACGTTGACGACGACGACCGACGCGCGTACACGCAACCCTTTGAACGGCCAGCGTGTTTTCCGTCCGCACGGGCTCGAGCGCGCCGACGGCACCGAAAATGGTAAGGTCGGGGCATCCGAGAAAGCCTCCCTCTGACGTACCGCCAGGATGCGCGTTTTTCGCTCCTCACCGCCCCGCCGATCGTCGGCGCGCTGCGGCGTCCGCCGCATGCGTGCCCTCGCGATCGCGTGGTGTCTCGCCTGCGCGTCGGACGTCTCGTACCCGCAAGCTCCGGCCGGCGGCGAAACGCAGACGAGCGGCGAGGCGCTGCTGCTCGAGGAGCTCGCGCGGCGCGGCGCACGCATCGGCAAGATCGAGATCGCCGTCGACAACGTTTTCGACACGAGCAATCCCGACGAGAGCAAACGCCTGTACCGCTGGGCGAACCGCGTCCATGTGAAGACCCGGGAGGACGTCATCGAGGACGTGCTGCTTTTCGCACCGGGGGACCGGTTCGACCCGCGGCTGCTCGAGGAGTCGGCGCGCTTATTGCGTTCTCGGGATTTTCTCGTGGAAGCCACCGCCACGCCGAGCGCCTATCACGCCGAGTCGAACACGGTCGACATCCTCGTGAACGTCCGCGACGGCTGGTCGCTGTCGCCGGAGCTCGAGCTCGGGCGCAACGGCGGCGAGAACGAGGTCGGCCTCGGCGTCGAGGAAAGCAACCTGCTCGGTACCGGCAAGGGGCTCACCGTCTCCTACACGAGCGACGTGGATCGCGACGAGGCCTATTTCGGCTATACCGATCCGAACGTGCGCGGCAGCCGCGCGCGGCTCGACGTCGTGCTCGCGAACTTGAGCGACGGCGAGCGATTCTCGATCGCGGCCGGCCGGCCGTTCTTCGCGCTCGACACGCGGTGGTCGGTCTCCGGCGCCGTCGTCGATGACGAGCGGGTGGAGACGATCTACGACCTCGGCGAGGAAATCGACGAGTTCCGCCACCGGCGGCGCGGCTTCTCGGTCGAAGGAGGCTGGTCGCGGGGGCTCGAAGGCCGGCGTGCCCTGCGCTGGCTCGCCGGCTTCACTTATGCGCACGACGAGTTCGCGCCGACGCCCGAGGCGCCGGACACGCTGCTCTTGCCGCCCGACCGCAAGCTGGTCTACCCGTGGGTCGGCTTTCAGCTGATCGAGGACGACTTCCGGGTGATGACCGAGCTGAACGACATCGGGCGCACCGAGGACGTTCCGCTCGGCTTGAACCTCACGGCGAGCGTCGGCTTTTCGTCCGAGAGCCTCGGTGCCGACCGCGACGCGACGCTATTGAACGTCGGCGTGCACAAGGGGTGGGAGGTCGGACCGGGCCGGCTGCTCCTCGTCGACGCCAGCGGATCCACGCGCCGCGAGGACGGCGAGTACCGCAACACGGTGATCTCGGCCGGCGGGCGCTACTACCACCGCAACCTCGGCGGCCACCTGTTTCTCGCGAGCCTCTATGCGACCGCGACCAACCGGCTCGACCCGGAGCTGCAGGTTCTGCTCGGCGGCGATAACGGTCTGCGCGGCTACCCGCTCCGGTACCAGGCCGGCGAGCAAAGCGCCGCGCTGACGCTCGAGCAGCGCTTCTTCACGGATTGGTATCCTCTGCGGCTGTTCCGAGTCGGCTACGCCGTGTTCTTCGACGCCGGCCGCGTGTGGGGAGAAGATCCGCGCGCCACGCCGAGCCTCGGCGACCTCTACGACTTCGGTGTCGGCCTGCGCCTCACGTCGCCGCGCTCGAGCAGCCGCCAGGTCGTGCACATCGACCTCGCCTTTCCGATCGGCGGCGACGAGACGATCGACGACGTCCAGCTCACCATCGAGACCAAGCGCTCCTTCTGACGGAGGTGTCCAAAAAAAGGTGTCAGACACCTTTTTCAGAACGAGAAAACGTGTCAGACACCATTTCCCGGAAAAAGGTGTCTGACACCTTTTTTTGGACACCTTTTCGACACCCTTTTTGCGCCGTCGCCCCGGACGTCTATCATTGGATGGCTCCAACCGGCTTCGCGAGAACGACGATGATACGACTGCACTCGACGATGGCGTCGATCAACGGGTACAAGGTGCGCCTTCTCCTTTCGATGCTCGACCTCGAGTACGAGCTCGTCGACATCGACATGTACGGCGGCGAGCACAAGCGCGAGCCGTTCCTGTCGCTGAACCCGTTCGGCCAGATGCCCGCCATGCAGGACGGCGCGTTCACGATCGCCGACTCGCATGCGTGTCTGGTGTATCTCGCCCGCAAGTACGACGGCTCGGGGCGGTGGCTGCCGAGCGACGCCGAAGGGGAAGCAAAGGTCGCGGAGTGGCTTTCGAAGTCCGCGAACGAGGTGCATCAAGGCCCGTGGATGAAGCGGGCGAAGATCCGGCGGCCCGAAGCGATCAAGCTGTCGGACGCGGAGATCGACGCGCGCTGCGACCACATCCTCGCGATCATGGATCGGCACCTTGCGGCTCGGGAATGGCTTGCGCGCGAGCACGCGACGATCGCCGATATCTCGTGCTTCGGGCCGATTTCGATGCTCGACGTGTCGGGCTATGACACGGGCCGCTGGCCCGCCGTCACCGGCTGGCTCGACCGAATTCGCGCGCTGCCGCGCGCGATCGACATCGACGGCCGGCCCTTTCGCTGAAGGTGTCAGACACCATTTGACCGAAAAAAGTGTCTGACACCATTTTCCGGAAAAAGGTGTCTGACACCTTTTTTGGCGGACACCTTTTTTGGCGTCAGAACAGCCGGTTCAGGCTGAAGATCACGCGGTTGCGGTCGTAGGAAAAGGTGTCCACGTTCGACGCGTTGTCCGCCACGCGGTACTGACCGAGAAGCTGCCAGCCGGACTGAAAATCTCTGGTTGCCGTGAGGCTGAGCTGCGAGAAGTCCTCGTCGCGCGGCTCGGCGAGCTCGTCGTACGTGCTCATCCTCAGCAACCCCTCGACCTCGACGGACCAATCCGCATTCAGCGCGTGCTCGTAACCCGCGAAGACCTCGTGGCGCGTGGGGGAAACTCCGGGGCCGTCGCGGTCGTTGCGCTCGTGCACGTAGCCGAGCTCCACGCGTCCGCGGTCTTGGAGCCGCTCGAAGCCGATGCTGATGCGGTCGCGCGTGCCGTTCACGAAGTCGTAGGCCGACGACAGCTCGCCCACGTCGTCGTGAATGAAGCGGATCGACAACGACGCGAGATCGTTGATCGGATATCGGGCGTTCAACGAAGCACCGATCCGCTGCTCGAACCCCTGCCCGTCGAGCCCGCTGTAGTTGTAATAGGGCCCGGCGTCCATGCGCCAGTCGGCCCAGTCCCAAAGATAGGCGACGCCGACGCGCAGCCCATCCTGGTCGAACTCCGGCGCATCGCTATACCGCACGAGGTACGCGCTCGCGTCCAACCGCACCGGCACCTCGTCGCCGAGCCTTCCGCTCAACAGCCCGAACCCCTCGAGCAGCGGGCTGCTCGTCGAGAGGCCGGCCGGCAGGCTCGACTCCTCGACGAGCGCCACGTTGTCGTCGTAGCCGAGGGCGAAATCGAGCAGCCTGACCCACCGCTCGGGCTCCGGGAGCGGCTCGCCCGCCGTCGCCGAGCGCCGAAGCATGGCCTCGGCGAGCGCGGCGAGCGTCGGATCATCGCTCGTGCGGGCTTGCTCGAACGCGGCGCGGGCCTCCGCGATGCGGTTCTGGCGCGTCAGCGACAATCCGAGGTTGTACTGCGCGAGCGCCCGCATGTCCGGATACTCCGCGGCCAACGTTCGGAACGCCTCCTCGGCCCGCTCGAAATCGCCCAAGCGGTAATAGCTGACGCCGATGTTGTATTCGACCGCGGGGCCGGTCATGCCGGCCGCGCGAGCCGCCTGAAACGCTTCGGCGGCCGTCGCGTAGTCGCCTTCGGCGAACGCGTCGCTGCCGGCGGTGAAACGATCGCTCGCGTCGCCCTCGATCGGGGCAGCGGAGGCGGTCCCTGCCGCCGCAGTGCAGGCGAGCCATGCGAGGCTTGCGAGTTTGACGTAGCGCGGCATCGTACGAGCTACTCCGAGTTCAGTTCGTGTCGTCGCGCCGTTTCGAAGGCGGCTGCCGGCGAGTCTAACCCAGGCATGCAAGACCAGCGCCATCGTTGCCGTTCGGCGACGATCCCGGGCCCGTCTCGTGTTCGGGACGGTTCGCTCGGGAGGACCGATGCGACGCCGCTACTGCCCGGACCGCCCCGGGGAATCCCCGCGGCCTGGAATTTCCGGACGGGCGGGCCGGTCCGGGCGCTCGCCGCCGTCGCCGCCTCCGGAGCGCCCGCGTCTTGCGTTTTCGCGGACTTCGCGGGCGTCGTCGGCGGCGTCCCGCCCGGCGGCGCGGGCGCGATCCGCGAGGTTGCGGCCGGCTTCGCGTGCTTCACGAGCAGCGGCCGCGGCATCGCGGCGCGCGGCCCCGTCGGCATCGCGGCGCGCGGCCCCCTCGGCATCCCGACGCGCGGCGCCCTCGGCATCGCGGCGCGCATCCCGGTCGGCACCGCGGCTCCCGGACCCGCTATCGCGGGCCGCATCCCGCCCGCGGTCGCCGGCTTCCCGCGCGGCGCGGGCGGCCGTTTGCACGGCGCCCTGTCCGTCGCGCACCGCGCCGCCCGCATCTCGCCGCCCGCCGCCGTCCGCAGCCTGCCGCCCGCGGCCGTCCGCAGCCTGCCGCTCGCGGCCGTCCGCGACCTGCCGGGCGGCCTCCGGCCGATCATCGGGATCGCGCGCACCGCCGCGATGCGCGTTCCCGCGCTGCTCCGCGGCGCCGCTCCCGTCGCCCGCGGCGTCCTGCCCTCCGCGCCGGTCCGCAGCCGCGTCACCCGGCGCCGAGCCCCGGCCCTTGACCTCGAGCAACCCCTCCGGGAGCTCGATGATCCGCGTGACGGCCTCCGGGCGCGTGGCGTCCTCCGGCAGCAGCGTCATCGTCACGTCCAGGTTCTCCGTGGCGGCGTTCGCGCCGCCGTCCTGGGCCCACGCCGGCATTCCGCCGGCCAAGCCGATCGCGACGAGCCCCGCGAGCGGCAACCGGCGAGCGCCGAGGGCCCTTCCGGGGCGCTCGGCGTCCGCATACGCCCGCGCCCGGTGGGCGCCGTCACCCGGACGCGCCCGATACCGCGAGCTCACGGCTTCCGAGCCGCCTTCGTTCCCGATTCTGCAATCCGTGCTCAGGCTTCGACTCCGCGGATATCGACGATGAAGGTCCTGCGCTTCTGCCCGTGCTGCACCTCCACCATCAGCTGACCGGCCGCGCCGGTGGCGACGACCGGCAGCGTGAGCTGGTTGCTGCCCGCCTCGAGGTCCGCGTGCCAGCGCAGCTCCCGGCGGTCGGCAAAGCCGTCCAAGCTGATCGCGCCGGTCAGGACCACCCGGATTTCGGCGTTGCGCAACGGCGCCGGCGTATCGACGGCGATGCTCACGTCCCGCTTCTCGTTGAGCGCCATCGTGACCAGCGGGGTCGTGGAGGCGGACTGAGGCTCCCGCGCCGGCACGAGCAGCACGACCCAGGCGGCCGCGGCCGCGGCGGCCGAGACGGCGCCGACCGCCATGCCGGCCCAAAAGCCGCGGTGCGCCCCCCGGCCCGCGGCGCGCGACGGCGTTCGCAACGCGCCGGCGTCGCCCCGCCCCCGGGTCGCGTGCGCGATCGCGCGCTCGAACGCCCCCGGAGTCGGACCGGGCACCGGCCGTGCCCGCTCGACGCGCAGCACGCCGGCCGCGACCTGTGCGTCTCGGCAGCTCGTGCAATAGGCGAGATGCTCGATCGCGGCCCGCCTCGCCGACGGGTCGCCCGCCTCCGGCGCGTCGATCAGCAAGGCCTGAACGTCGTCACATTTCATCCGTTTCCTCCCGCGCCGCTCGCGGCGCTCGGAGCCGATTCTTCGCGTTTGAGCAGCTTGCCCAGCCGTGCGCGGGCGCGGTGCAGCCGCGATTTCAGGGTGCCTTCCTTGAGGCCGGTGATCTCCATCAGCTCGGCCAAGGTATAGCCTTCGATGTCGTGCAGGGCCAGCAGCGTGCGCTGGTCTTCGTCGAGGCGCCGCCAGGCCCGGGCGAGGCGTTGCGTCCACAGCGCGGATTCGGTCTCGTCCGCCGGGCCGGGCTCCTCCGCGGCGAAGCTCGCCGCGTCGTGCACTTCGATCGAATCGACATGCGATCGTTCGAACCGGCGCAGCTGGTCGATGAAGATGCGCCGCATCACGCAGAGCATCCAGCTCTGCGGCTGATCCAGCCTCTCGAGCTCGTCGAGCCGGGGGTACGCCCGCGCGCAGACTTCCTGCACGAGATCCTCGGCGTCGTGGACGGAGCGGGTAAACCGGTAGGCCGCCCGGTAGAGCAGGGAATAATGCTTGCCGATCAGCGCCTCGAACCGTTCGACCGCCGACCTGCCGCCGTGAATAACTGTCAGTCGAGCCATGGGAAAAACTTGCGCACGCTCAAGAAGACACGTGCGAGCGGCTGCCGCGTTCCACCCGACCCGGCGGTTGCCCGCCGCCCCGGCCCAGGCTGCGGCCCGGGGCGGAGGGAACCCGCCGGCGGCTCGTCCGTGTTGGCACTATAAGGGCAACCCGTCGCCGCTTCCGAGCGGGCCGTCACGGGAGTGTTGCCCACCGAGCGCCTGCGCACAAGCCGTGACGGTCCGCGAAGGCGCGTGCGCGGCAGGACGAGGGAGGGAACGCGCGCCGGGACGACCGGCCGCATCGGATAACAACGAAGAGACCGACGACGTGATGTGATGTTTACTCCTCCGGTCAATCTCACGATCGTCGCGAGACAACAAGAAAGGGTCGACGTTTGAGTTTGCGGCCAGCCGCCTAGAACCTAAGCATCGACCTGATTTTCCCCGCTTCGGCGGGGTTTTTTTTGCCCGCCCGCCGCTGCCCGGCGCGGCGTCTCGCGGAGAACCGGGGGCCGCTCTATAATGCGCGCCCACCGCGCCACGCCCTGCCGGCTTTCGCCTCGATGATTCCGACCCACCGCCTCCGCAACGTCGCGATCGTCGCGCATGTCGATCACGGCAAGACCACGCTCGTCGACCGGCTGCTTCAGCAGTCCGGTACGCTCGACGCACGCACGCAGCTTCCGGAACGAGCGCTCGACACGAACGACCTCGAGCGCGAACGGGGCATCACGATCCTCGCGAAGAGCACGGCGATCCGCTGGGGCGAATGGCGTATCAACATCGTGGATACGCCCGGGCATGCGGACTTCGGCGGCGAAGTCGAGCGCGTGCTGTCGATGGTCGACGGCGTGCTGCTGCTCGTCGACGCCGTCGACGGGCCGATGCCGCAAACCCGCTTCGTCACGCAGAAGGCGTTCAAGCGAGGCTTCGTACCGCTCGTCGTGATCAACAAGATCGATCGCGACGGTGCGCGGCCCGGCTGGGTTCTCGACCAGACCTTCGATCTCTTCGACAAGCTCGGCGCAACCGACGCGCAGCTCGACTTTCCGGTGGTGTACGCCTCGGCCCTCAAGGGCTACGCAGGCCTCGACCCCGCAGTCCGCTCGGGCGACATGATCCCGCTCCTCGAGGCGCTCGTGCGCCACGTGCCGCCGCCGGACGTCGCCCCCGAAGGGCCGCTCCAGCTCCAGGTCTCGAGCCTCGACTACAACTCGTACGTCGGCGTGCTCGGCATCGGCCGGATCAACCGCGGCGTCGCTCGGCCCGGCATGCCGATCTCGCTCGTGCGTCGCGACGGCCGCGTCGACAACGCCCAGCTCGGCGAGCTCTACGGCTTCGAAGGTCTCGAGCGCAAGCCCGTGGACGAGGCCGGCGCGGGCGACATCGTCGTTTTCAGCGGTATCGAGGACGTCGGCATCTCGGACACGGTCTGCGCGCGCAATCATCCCGAGGCGCTGCCGAAGCTCGAGATCGACGAGCCGACGATCACGATGACCTTCCAGGTGAACAAGTCACCGTTCGCGGGGCGGGAGGGTCGATTTCTGACGAGCCGGCAGATTCGCGCGCGGCTCGACCGCGAGCTCTCGCACAACGTCGCGCTGCGCGTGGAGGAGACCGACGACCCGGACAAATTCCGCGTTTCGGGCCGCGGCGAGCTGCACCTCTCGGTCCTGATCGAGACGATGCGCCGCGAAGGCTACGAGCTCGCGGTGTCGCGCCCCGCCGTGATCGAGCGGCGCGTCGACGGCGAGATCCACGAGCCGTGGGAGCTCGTCACCGTCGACTTCGCGGAGGAGCATCAGGGCGCGGTGATGAGCCGCCTCGCCGAGCGCCGCGGCGAGCTGCTGAACATGGTGCCGGACGGCCGCGGGCGCGTGCGTCTCGAGTATCGGATCCCGGCGCGCGGCCTGATCGGATTCCGCACCGAGTACCTCACGGCGACGGCCGGCACGGGACTCCTGTATCACGTCTTCGAGCGCTACGCGCCGCGCGTTCGGGGCGAGATCGGCCAACGCACGAACGGCGTGCTGGTCTCGAACATCGCCGGCAAAGCCACCGCCTACGCGCTCTTCAATCTGCAAGAGCGAGGTGCGCTCTTCATCGGCCACGGCGACGAGGTCTACGAAGGCATGATCGTCGGCATCCACAGCCGCGGCAACGATCTGCCGGTGAACCCCACGAAGGGCAAGCACCTGACGAACATCCGCGCGGCGGGCTCCGACGAGAATCTGCTCTTGACGCCGCCGATCCGGTTCTCCCTCGAGCAGGCGCTCGAGTTCATCGACGACGACGAGCTGGTCGAGATCACCCCGTCGAGCATCCGTCTCCGCAAAAAGCTCCTGCGGGAGCACGAGCGGCGGCGCGAAGCGCGGGGCTGAGCGCGCACTACGCCGAAGCGCGGGGCTGAGCCCGCATCGTGCCGATGCGCGGAGCCGAGCGCGCATCGCGGCGAAACGCGGGGCTGAGCACCATCGCGCCGGTGCCCGGCCGCCGCGCTCGCGTCCGTACGTAGGGCGCCGTTATCATCCGGAGGTTCCGAGCACCGGCCGCTCCCGCGCGGCCGTGCCCGCGCGACGGCGCGGTGCAAGCCCGCGGATCGGGCGGCGCGACGGGCGGAACGTTCTTCGCACCCGGGAAGGTCGAGGCATGCATATCGGCGGCACCATGCACGGAGGCGCGAAACGGCGCGGCGCGAGCGCGGCGCGGCGAGGGCTCGCGGGGTGATCGAGCCGAGGTTGCCGCCGCGCGCCGCGTGCGCCACCCTCCTCTTCGCGCTCGGCGGCGATGCCCTTGCGCAGGATCTCGAAGTTTCCGGAAGCAGTGAGAAGTCCGTGCGCATCGTTCGCACCGAGACGCCGCCCGTCATCGACGGCGTGCTCGACGAGGCGGCCTGGTCGAGCGCCGCGACGATCGAGGATCTGCACCAGATCCAGCCCGTCGAATACGCCGAGGCCTCCGAGCCCACGCTGATCCGTCTGATGTACGACGACGACGCGCTCTACATCGGCGCACGCCTCTACGACAGCGAGCCGGAGCAGATCACCGCGCGCATCCTGCGCCAAGGCGCGGAGGTCTTTGCCGACGATTGGTTCGCGGTGACGCTCGATCCGTTCCACGACCGGCGCAGCGGCTATCTCTTCCAGACGAACCCGAACGGTCTGCGGCAGGAAGCGCTGTACCAGAACGTCAGCGAGGAGCAGTGGGACTGGCAGGGCATCTGGTACGCGGCCGCGGGCATCGACGGCGAAGGGTGGATCGCCGAGATGGCGATCCCGTTCAAGACGCTGTCGTTCGATCCGCTGAACGATACCTGGGGCATCAACTTTCGCCGCTCGATCGCCCGTCGCGACGAGAGGATCGGATGGGTGTCCCGCAATCGCGCGACCAACCCGAGCGTCTCCGGCATCGCGATCGGCTTCGAGGGCCTCGATCAGGGCCTCGGCCTCGACGTCGTTCCCGCCATCGCCCTGCGCGACAGCCGCGACCGGCTCTCGGACGTGGACGACTCCGAGTCCGCTCCGTCGCTCGACCTGTTCTACAAGATCACGCCGAGCCTGACCGGATCGCTGACGCTGAACACCGACTTCTCGGCCACCGAGGTCGACGATCGGCAGGTGAACCTCACGCGCTTCGCGCTGTTCTTCCCGGAGAAGCGGGACTTCTTCCTGCAGGATGCGGACATCTTCGAGTTCGGAGGCATCGGCGAGAACGGACGCCCGTTCTTCTCGCGGCGCATCGGCCTCGCCGCCGACGGAGAAATCGTCGACATCGACGCGGGCGCGAAGATCAGCGGCCGCGTGGGCCGCTTCAATCTCGGGATGCTGTCGATTCGCCAGGAAGCCTCGACCGACGCGCCGGCGGAAACGTCGACCGTGGCGCGCGTGTCCGCGAACGTGCTTTCGGAGTCGACCGTCGGGCTGATCGCGACGCACGGCAGCCCGCAGTCGCCGCTCGACAACTCCCTCGTCGGCGCGGATTTCATGTACCGGAACACGCGCCTTCCCGGCGGCCGCGTGCTCGAAGGCGAGGCGTGGGTGCAGCAGAGCCGCACGGAAGGAATCGACGGCGACGATCGCGCTTACGGCTTGCGCGTGCGGTCGCCGAACGAGACGGGCTTCCGCGGCGGCGTCGGCTTTACCGAGCTCGACGAGAACTTCAACCCGGCCCTCGGCTTCGCGAATCGCGTCGGCATTCGCCGGCTCGACGGGGATCTCGGGTATACGCATCGTCCCCGCTCCGGCTTCCTTCGGGCCGTCGGCGGCGGCTTCGAGGCGGAGCGCATCGAGCGGCTTGCGGGCGGCCTCGAGTCGCAGGAGATCGAGCTCGAGCTGCTCGAGGCGGAAGGCCGGAGAGGCGACAACGTGCGAGTCGAGCGCTCGTTCAACAAGGAAGTCCTGCTCGAGCCGTTCGACATCCACCCCGGGGTCGTGATCCCGGCCGGCGAATACTCGTTCGCCTCCACGCGGGTGAACTTCGAGTTCGCGGATCAACGCAAGCTTTCCGGCGAGATCGGCTATCAGACCGGCGGGTTCTTCAGCGGCGACCGCGACGAGATATTCGGCGCGATCCGGTGGCGGCCGTCCGGGCATTTCACCGGGCGCCTCGAGTACGGCGTGAACGAGATCGACTTGCCGGAGGGCACGTTCACGACGCGGCTGCTCTCCGTGCGCGCGGACATCGTCTTCTCCGCGCGCCTGAGCTGGGTGAACTTGATTCAGTACGACAACGTGAGCGAGGTCATCGGCATCAACAGCCGCCTGCACTGGATTCCCGAGGCGGGCCGCGAGGCCTACCTCGTGCTGAACCACAGCGCCGAGGACCTCGACCGCGACGACCGCTTCCATTCCTCGTTCTCCGAGGCCGCCGTGAAGTTCAACTACACCTTCCGCTTCTGAAAAAAGGTGTCAGACACCTTTTCCGGAGCAAAAAAGGTGTCAGACACCTTTTTCCGACAAAATGGTGTCTGACACCATTTCCTCTGACACCATTTCTTCGAACGGATATGATCGACGGACGATGAGCAGGGTCGTGCAAGACGCGGAGCCGCTCCCGCAGGTCGGGCACGTCGTCGCGGGCCAGGCGTTGGCCGGCGGCATGCGGCGGGGAACGGTGTTCAATCCGGCCACCGGGGACCCGGTCGCCGAGGTGGCGCTCGCCGGCGCCGAAGAGGTGGATGCGGCCGTGCGCGCGGCGCGCGCCGCGTTTCCCGCGTGGAGCGAGACGCCGGCGCCGCGGCGGGCGCGCGTGCTCTTCCGCTTCAAGGCGCTCCTCGAGCAGCATCGGGACGAGCTCGCGGCGATCGTCACACGGGAGAACGGCAAGGTCTTCGCCGACGCGAAGGGCGAGATCGCGCGCGGCGTCGAGGTCGTGGAGTTCGCCTGCGGGATTCCGCAGCTGCTGAAGGGCGAGTACAACGAGAACGTCGGCGGCGGCATCGACAACTTCTCGCTCCGCCAGCCGCTCGGCGTGTGTGCCGGCATCACGCCGTTCAACTTCCCGGCGATGGTGCCGCTCTGGATGTTCCCCGTCGCAATCGCCTGCGGGAACACGTTCGTGCTGAAGCCGAGCGAGCGCGTGCCGAGCGCGTCGCTCCGGCTCGCCGAGCTGCTCGACGAAGCGGGACTCCCGCCCGGCGTCCTGAACGTCGTGCAAGGCGACAAGGAGGCCGTGGACGCGCTGCTCGCGCACGACGGCGTCGACGCCGTGAGCTTCGTCGGCTCCACGCCGATCGCGGCCTACGTCTACGCGCAAGCCGCCGCACGCGGCAAGCGCGTGCAGGCGCTCGGCGGCGCGAAGAATCATCTCGTCGTCATGCCGGACGCGGATCTGGATCAGGCGGCGGACGCGCTCGTCGGGGCGGGCTACGGCTCCGCCGGCCAGCGCTGCATGGCCATATCCGTCGCGGTCGCCGTCGGGCCGACGGCCGACGTGCTCGTGCCGAAGCTTCGCGAGCGCATCGGGCGCCTCGAGATCGGCGACGGCATGGTCGGGTCGCCCGACATGGGCCCGCTGATCAGCCACGCGCATCGCCGCCGCGTGATCGGCTACATCGAGGAAGGCGTCCGCGAAGGCGCCGAGCTCGTCGTCGACGGCCGCGCGCTCCGCGTGACCGGACGCGAGCGCGGCTTCTTCCTCGGTCCGACCCTCTTCGACCGCGTACGGCCCGAGATGCGCATCTATCGCGAAGAGGTGTTCGGCCCGGTCCTGTGCGTGGTCCGCGTGCCGGATTTCGCCGCGGCCGTCGAGCTCGCGAGCCGTCACGAGCTCGGCAACGGCGTCGCGTGCTTCACCGCGGACGGCCGCACGGCCCGCGACTTCGCGCGGCGCGTGCAGGCGGGAATGGTAGGCATCAACGTGCCGATCCCGGTGCCAATGGCGTTTCACTCGTTCGGCGGCTGGAAGCGCAGCCTTTTCGGCGATCACCACATCTACGGCGAGGAAGGCGTGCGCTTCTATACGCGCTACAAGTCCGTGATGCAGCGGTGGCCCGAGGCGTCGGCGAAGGGGCCCGAGCTCACGATGCCGACGCCGAAGTGACCCGCACGTCCATGCCCGCTCCTCGAGAGACGCCGCGATGAAGCTCGCGAGCATCCGCCACGAAGGGCGTGAGCTCGTCGCCGCGGAGCTCGACGCGACGACCTTGGTCGATCTCGATGCGCTGCGGGCGCTCACGGAGCCGCCCGGCGCCTTCGCCGCGGACGAGCCGCTTCGCGACATCCTCGACGTCGTCGCGCTGCCGCCCGCGCGGCTCGCGGCGCTCGGCGCCGCGCTCGAGCGGGCCCGCGCCGACGGCGGCGCAGCGCCCCGCATCCCGGCCGGCGACGTCGAATGGCGGCCCCCGGTGCCGCGGCCGGGCAAGATCTGCGCCGTCGCGATGAACAACTCCGCGAGCAACGAGCGCAAGATCAGCGCGCCGGACCATCCCGCGTTCTTTCTGAAGCCGTCGTCGTGTCTCGTCGGGCACTTCGCGCCGATTCGCATCCGCCGCTATTACGGGAGCGTCCATCCGGAGCCCGAGCTCGCCGTCGTGATCGGCGCTCGCGCCCGCGACCTGGACGCGGCCCAGGCGCTCGACGCCGTGTTCGGCTACACGATCTTCGACGATATCACGAGCAACGGCATGCGCGCCGAGGACCGCTTCCACTACTATGCCGTCTACGCGAGCGAACAGGACCCGGAGCGGACCGAGCGCGTCGAGCAGCATCTCTCGTACGCGGGGCGCTACAAGGGCAGCGACACCTTCGGCGCGATGGGCCCGTGGCTCGTGACCCGCGACGAGATTCCCGATCCCGACGAGCTCGCCGTCGAATGCAAGGTCGGGGGCGAGACCGTCGCCGAGGACAGCACGCGGTATTACAACTACAAGGTCGCGGAGGTCGTGAGCTTCATCAGCCAATACCTGACGCTCGAGCCGGGCGACGTGATCTCGATGGGCACCGCGTTCAAGCCCGGTGCGCAGCGCAAATCGATCCATCACGCGAATTTGCAGCGCGTCTCGGGCCCGATCGAGATCAGCATCGAAGGGCTCGGCCGGTTGTCGAACCCCGTCGTCGTCGAGGAGCGGCCGCTCGGCAACTGGCGGCTCGACCGGCATGGCCGCTGACCCGCCGCTCGGCGCGCTGGAGAAGATCGAGATCCGGCTCGCTCTCGAGGACCTGAACTCCGCCTTCACCCGCTGCCTCGATCACGGCGACATCGACGCGCTGGTCGGTCTTTTCACCGAGGACGCGCTCTACACGCACGGCGCGCGTCGCTCGAAAGGCCGCAAGGCCATCGAGGCGCTGTTCCGCGCGCGCACCGCCGCCGGGCCGCGCACGTCGCGACATCTCTACTCGGGCCTGACGCTCGAGATCGAGAGCCGCACGCGCGCCGCCGGCACGAGCGTCTGCATGACCTTCGCGCAGGCGGGGCTTCCGCCGCTTTCGCCCGCCGTGCCGATCCTCGTCGCCGACTTTCACGACGTCTACGTCCGCGGCGACGACGGCCGCTGGCTCTTCGAGTCCCGCAGGATCGAGCGCATCTTCGAGGATCCCTCGGCAGGCGGGCCCGTCGGCATGGCGGCGGAGGATCGCGCGGCGCGCGAAAGCATGGCGGCCGAGGATCCGGGAGCGCGCGAGTCCACGCCGGCAGGCGCCGACCGCCGGAGCGCACGAGTCGACCGCCGCATCGCGGGCGTCGACTTGAGCCTCGAGCCGCCGAGCACGTTCCTGTTCACCGGAGAGGTCTGCACGCGCTCGTACCGGCTCAATCGCTTCGCGTTCGATTTCAAGGATCCCGTCGTCAGGGAGCGCTTTGCTCGCGAGCCCGACGCGCTGATGAGCGAGTACGGGCTGACCGAGGCGGAGAAGGCGCTCGTCCGCGCGCGCGACTGGACCGGCCTCGTCGCCCACGGCGGTCACCACTTCAACGTCATCAAGATCGCGGCCGCCGTCGGGGAGACCCATTTGCACGTCGGCGCGCACATGCGCGGCACGGACTGGGAGGTCATGAAGGAGACGCTGCCGCGGCGGATCGATCTGATGCCCGAGGATCTCGCCTGAGCGAGGCGCCGGAAGCGCGCTGATGTCCACGATCGTCGGCGGAATCGGGATCGCGCACACGCCGTCGATGGGCCGCGAGTACGACGCGGGCATGGCTCGCGCCTTCGATCCGAAGTGGCGTCCCTGGTACGACGGCACGCGGCCCGTCAAGGCGTGGCTCGAAGAGGCCGCCGCGACGCATTTAGTGGTCGTCTACAACGACCACATGAATTACTTCGATCTCTCGACCTATCCGACCTTCGCGATCGGCATGTCCGCGCACTTCCCTCAAGCCGACGAAGGGTACGGGAAGCGCCCGTTCCCCGGAGTCGACGGAGATCCAGACTTCGCCTGGCCGGTCGCGCGCAAGCTGATCGAGATCGGCTTCGATCTCACGTTCTGCCAGGAGCTCGAGCTCGACCACGGCATCTACTCCTGGCTGCCCTACCTGTTCGACGCGCCGTGGCCGCTGAAATGCTGCCCATTGCGGTCAACATGCTGATGCAGCCCGTGCCGACGCCGCGGCGGTTGCGGCAGCTTGGCGAAGCGCTGCGGCGCGCGATCCTGGAGGACGGCCGCGACGAGCGCGTCGTCGTGCTCGCGACCGGCGGAATGTCGCACCAGATTCACGGCACGCGCTTTGGCCTCGCGAACGAGCGCTGGGACCGCTATTTCCTTGAGGCGATCGTGAACGACTTGGACGCGCTCGTCGCGATCCCGCCGGAGAAGATCATGCGCGTGGCCGGCTCGGAGGCCGCCGAGCTCACGATGTGGTACGCGATGCGGGCCGCGCTCGGAGAGCGCGCGAGGCACGTGTACAGCTTCTACACATTGCCGGCGGTGACCGGCTGCGGTGTGGTGGTGCTCGAGCCGGGGACGTTGCGCGGCGGTAGTCCAGATTCGCGGCGATAGGGGAGTGTCTGAATATTCGGCCTGCGTGGGCATGCGGCGCGAATCTCTAGGGCCGGAAGCGCCACCTTAATTCTCGGGCACAGGCGCACGAATTCAACGCCTTGACGATATCCGAGGCAGCTTTTGTTTCCCGCGCATTAGCCTCATGGCGAAATCTGTTCCCTAACGCCAGAAATTCCCGTTATGCATTATGAATGCCAGCAGACTGGCGCCTGCACAAGTTATCGAAATAGCGGGAATCGTCAGAAGAACGCAAAAAAGCTTCTCCGCCTATCGCGCGAGCGGCCATTCAACTGTTCGGCATAGACGATGAACCAGATCTTGTTGGTGCTTCTCGGGGCTCTCGGTGGATTCGCCGTTCATGCGGTGAGCATGAAGGTCAGCTTTAAGCAACGAACAATTGACAACAAGATTAAGGTCTATGACGCTCTGATAGGGACCTGGGTGAAGATGGGGTGCTCGCCCGCTTTCGACGCTAAGCCGATGGTCATAAGAGATTGATCCTTTTGACGAAGACCTTTCTCACCGGAGGATACTGCCGCATAGCCCGGTCTACAGGCATCTGTTTTTCCAGACTCGCAACTACGTGGAGGCGAATATTTCAGCTGCTGCGTTGATCCACATCGGCAGCACGGCTATCCCGGACCTATCCGGGAAACCCATGCTCGACATGCTGGCAGTCTCGAAGCTGGACGATCTGAGGGAAGAGCAGAAAGCGTTCGAAACGCTCGGTTTCCACAGGCGAGACGTGTGGGTTGACCGCGATGACAAGCCTTACGTTTGCGGTTCCGTCCGCCGCGACGACGTAACCTACAACGTCAATATTCACATCTGCCACCACGGCGATCCTGTGCACGTGGGTTCGCTCGCTTTCATCGAAATCCTCAGTCGGCGTCCTGACCGCAGGCGAAAGTACGAGCACGCGAAAAAGATCGGGCGCACCAGGTCGCCCCTGAGAATGCCGAGATATACAACCGCGCGAAGGAGGCGGTAATCCTTGAGATACACTCGGAGGCAGCTCGGGAAAACCGCACGTGAGCACGAGAAGCCTCGAGCAGGGGATCTCGAAACTGAGTGAGCTTGGTGCGGCCAAGGTCGACCATATAGTGGGCGATCTTGCGGCCCACTTAGAAGGTACGTATCAGCTGCTGCGATTGTGGGGAAACTCTGAACCGATATGTCTTGCCGGGTTGTATCATGCCGTCTATGGAACGGACGACTTCCCGCATATGCTGATTGGCCTCGAGAGCCGCGAGCAAGTCCGCGAGCTCATCGGTGAGATGGCAGAGAGGCTTGTCTACATCTACGGCGCCTGTGACCGCTCCTTTACCTATCGTCAGATCATTCGCGAGTCCGGGCCGCAGTACCGGGATAGATTTACTGGTCGAACGTTCGCACTCGATCACTCCTTGCTGTCATCGCTATGCGAGCTGACACTGGCAAATGAACTGGAAATTGCTTCTAGGGATAAGGCGCATCTCGAGAAGTATCGCAAGCAGTATCTGACTCTGTTCGGTTCCTTCGAAGGTCGAGTAAGCGATCGAGGCATCCGGGCTCCTTCTTGAGCTTGGGCGCGGAGCTGCCCGAGCCCGTTCGGTTCGTGCTGTTCGGCTTCGGCCCGGGCGTGTTGCTCGCCCTCCTCATCGTGTATGCGCTTCGCACTCGTTGGTCCGATGCGAGCCTTCTGGGTCTCGCCATGGTCGCCGCGGGCGGCGCTTCGAATTGGGTGGATCGCCTTTCGGACGGCCGAGTGGTCGACTTTCTGAACGTCGGCATCGGTCCGATCCGAACGGGCATTTTCAACGTGGCCGACATGGCGATCTTGGGCGGAGTCGTCATTCTCCTGGTCGGCGAGCATTCTCGCGGCAGGAAGCGACGTCCCGGCCGCCGCGTTCTGCCGGAACGAGCCTGACGATCCCAAGTACCGCGCGCTCTGCAAAGGGAAACGGCCGCTGCACGGGCGAGCGCTCCGACTCCGTCTCCAGCCCCCCGGGCCCTTCGGCGCCGGCTCGCTTCACGTGCCGCACTGCCACCCATGTTGCCGCGCGTCCTGGATTACCCTAGGCTGCCTCGAGAACCGGACGTGGGGAGATAAGCATGAAAACTCGAACGAATAATCCGATCACGCCGTGGCTCCGCGCATTGGGCGTCACCTTTTGCCTCGCGCTGGCATTCGGCCCGGCCGCCCGGGCGCAAGACGTCACTGCACAGACTCTCGTCGACCGCGCGCAGATTCAGGACCTGATCACGCGCTACTACTACAACTTCGGCAACGAGAATCCGGAAAGCTTTCCGGATTTCTATGCCGATGACGCGGAGCTGATCCTGGGCACCACGCACTACAAGGGTAGGGACGGCATCGCACAGGCGTACCGAAGTGCCGGCGAGGACAGCCCGATCCAAAACGCCTATTCCTTCAACGTGACGATAGGCAACCCGCTCATCGTCGTGCACGGCGATACGGCGAGCGCGAAGCTCATATTCACCGAGTACCTGATCGAGAAGCAGGGCGACGCGCCGCGCGTCATCGCGCAAGGCCGGGAATACGCCACGTTCGTCAAGGTGGACGGACAGTGGCGCTACAAGACCCGGAGCATCCAGGGCGGCACCGAGCCGCCGGAAGGCTGGAAGGAATAGCCCGGCAGGCTGCCCCGCTCGCGATCTCGACTGCCGCGCGAGGCGCCTCACGCGGCTCGGCGTGTCTCCCCGGCGCATCGGAGAACGACCATGCCATTCGCCAAAGCGGTCATTCTCGGGGCCACCGGCCCCGTCGGGATCGACATCGCCGACGAGCTACGCAAGCGCGGCGTGGCGGTGCGAGCGGTCTCGCGCAACATGGGTCACCTCGAAGCGCTCTTCCCGGGCCTCTCGGCCGAGCGGGTCGCCGCGGATCTTTTGAAGCCCGACGACACGAAGCGCGCCGTCGACGGCTGCGACGTCGTGTTCCATTGCGTCGGCTTCGGCGGCGACGCGATGCAGCATCATCGAACGGCGGCCGAGAACCTCGCCGCGGCGCTCGCCGGAAACCGGCCGCCGCGCTGCGTGCACGTCTCGAGCTACTGGGCGTTTCTGCCGCTGGTCGGCAATCCGCTGAACGAGGACCACCCTCGGCAAGGCGGCCCGCCGTGGGTCCGCCATCGCCGTGCCGCCGAGGACATTCTGCGGGAAGCCGGCGCCGCGATCGTGAATCTGCCGGACTTCTACGGGCCGCACGTGCACACGAGCACGCTCCAGCAGCCGCTCGCGGAAGCCGCGCAAGGGAAGACGATGCATTGGATCGGCGCGCTGGACGTCGAGCGGGAATACGCGTTCGTGCCCGATGCCGCGCGGACGATCGTGAGCCTCGCCGAAAGAGACGAAGCCTACGGCGAGCATTGGCTGATCCCGACGGCCGGGCCGTTGAACGGCCGGCGCGCGGCGGAGATCGTGAACGAGATTCTGGTCTCGAAGATCAAGGTGCGCGGCCTTGGGAAAACGTCTCTGCGCGTGCTCGGCTGGTTCAACGCGCCGCTCCGCGGCATGATGCAGATCATTCCGGAGTACGTGAAGCCGATCCGCTACGAGACGCTCAAGATCACGAACCTTCTCGGCCCTCAGCCCGTGACGCCGTACGAGGACGGAATTCGGCAGACGCTCGACTGGCTGCGAAGCCGAGCGGAGTAACCCGGAACAATCAGAAGCGCGCGTCGAGAACGCTGTCCGTGCGGCAATCGCCGTTGTTGCAGGCGATGATCGCGCCGGCGACGACCGGCAGCACGACCGTGAGCAGCGCACGGCGCATGTTCAGCCGCTCGATCTCGAGGCGCTCGATGCCGTCGAAGCCGAGCGACCGCACGTCCTGCGGATTGCCGTCGACCCGCCCCCGGAGCCGATAGTCGTTGATCGCGGTGACGAGCAACACCAGCTCTTCGCGATCGCGCGTGCGCACCCGCACGGTGTCGCCGGGCTGAATCGTGCCGGTAATGGCCTCGGGCGTCGTCTCCACCGGATAGAACGACGCGCAGCCCGCAGCGCAGAGGAGCGCGGCGGCAACGACAGGCAGAGCTCCGAAGCGCATAGGCGGAGTATAGACCTGCCGGGGCCCGCGCCAATACGGCCGCCCCCGAAGGCGCTCAGCGCCACGCGGCGAGCACGTGCTCGGCGCCTTTTTCCGCGATCATCACCGTCGGTGCGTTCGTATTCCCGGACGTGATCCGCGGCATGATCGACGCATCGATCACGCGCAGGCCCGCGACGCCATGCACCGCGAGCCGATCGTCCACGACCGCGAGCGCGTCGTGCCCCATCTTGCAGGTGCCGACGGGGTGAAAGATCGTCGTGCCGAGATCCCCGGCCGCGCGAATCAGCGCCTCGTCGCTCTCCACCCCGGGGCCGGGGACCCACTCCTCCGGACGGAAGGCCGCGAGCGCGTTCGCCGCCATGATCCGGCGCGTGAAGCGCATGCCGGCCGCGGCGACGGCGCGGTCGTCGTCGGTCGAGAGGTAGTTCAGCGTGATCGAAGGCGCGGCCTCCGGATCGGGGCTGCGGATCCGCACGTGGCCGCGGCTCGTCGGCTGGAGATTGCAGACCGCGGGGGTGATCGCGTCGAACGGGTGCAGCGGATCGCCGAACTTGTCGAGCGACAACGGCTGAACGTGCCACTCGAGATTCGGCGCCGGACGGCTCGCGTCGCTCTTCGCGAACGCGCCGAGCTGCGAAGGAGGCATCGTCAGCGGACCGGTCTTGAAGAGCGCGTACTCGAGCGCCATCGCGGCCTTGCCCGCCCAGGAGCGCGCGCGCCGGTTCAGCGTGACCGCGCCGTGCACCTTGTAGATCATCCGGATCTGCAGGTGGTCGTGCAGGTTCTCGCCGACGCCGGGCAGATCGTGCACCACCTCGATGCCGTGCCGCGCCAGCTGCTCGCCGGGCCCGATGCCGGAGAGCTGAAGGATCTGCGGCGAGCCGATCGCGCCCGCGGCGAGGATCACTTCGCGGCGCGCGCGGATCGTGCGCCGCTCGCCCTGCCCCGTTCCGCCCGCGGCCGTGCCGTCGCGGCCTCGGCGCGCGCGGGCCGCGCGGTGCGCGATCACGGAGACGCCGACGGCGCGCCGCGCCCCGTCGACCGTCTCGACGTTCACCCGCTCGACGAGCGTGTGCGTCAGGACGTGCAGATTCGGCCGATGCAGGACCGGGCGCAGAAACGCCTTCGTCGCGCTCCACCGCACGCCGCGCCGCTGCGTCACTTGAAAGTACGCGTTACCGAAGTTGTCGCCGCGGTTGAACTCCGCGATCTTCGGGATGCCGCACTCCTCGGCCGCGTCGCGCCAGCGATCGAGAATTTCCCAGCTGACGCGGCGTTCCTCGACGCGCAGCTCGCCGCCCGCGCCGTGCATGTCGTCCGCGCCGTGCTGGTAGTCCTCGGAGCGCTTGAACACCGGCAGCACGTCGTCCCACGACCAGCCGCGATTGCCGAGCGACGCCCAATGGTCGTAGTCGCTCCGCTGCCCGCGCATGTAGATCATCGCGTTGATCGACGAGCACCCGCCGAGGCCCTTGCCGCGGGCATAGCCGATCGCGCGGCCGTTCAGGCCGGCGTCCGGCTCGATCCGATAGCACCAATCCGTGCGCGGATTGCCGATCGTGTAGAGGTAGCCGACCGGAATGTCGATCCAGAAGTAGTCGTCCTTGCCGCCCGCCTCGAGCAACGCGACCGTGACGTCCGGGTCCGCGGAGAGCCGGTTGGCCAGCACGCAGCCGGCCGTCCCGGCTCCGACGATGACGTAGTCGAACTCGTTCAATGCACGCGCGATCTTCGGCTCGATTCGTGGGGCACGCGGCCGCCGAGCGGCGGCGCGGCCCGTGCGCGCATTCTAGTGCCTGTGCCGGAGAAATCGACACCGCCGACCGGCAGCTCTGGCGGCTCGTCGGCGCAATATCGCGCACGATAGTCTCGGCCCGGCTCTCGCACGACGAACGAGTCGTTTCCGCCGCGACCCGGTCATTTGACGACCGCGGCAACTTCTCTTAGCTTGCCCTTCCGATTCCGCCAGCGCCCGCCCCGCCATGCTTTCGAGCTTCGTCGACCGCCTCGACCCGCTGATCTGGGTCATCATCGCGGGCATCGTGCTTGCGATCGTGCTTCGGCGGCGGCGCACCGGAGGACGCGGCGCTCGCGGGCCGCGCCCGACGTCGTGGCTACGGCTCGCGCGCGACGCGTATCGCCCCTGGGATCACGAAGCCGCTTTGCTGCGGCTCTGTCACGGCGACGAGGAAATGGCCGAGCGACTGATCCGCTACGAGATCGAGCGCAATCCGGAGCTGTCGCGCGCAGGCGCGGCGTTGTCGGCGGCGACGCGATTGCGTCACGACAAGCGGTGAGCACGTCGACGAGGGCCTGCCCGGCGGCGCGGCCACATCGGCGATCGCCGCTCGGCATTCGAGGGCCGCGATGATCGTGCACTTCGGACTTCGTCTCGACGGCATGCAGCCGGCCGCTCCGGTCACGGCGGCCGGCGAGGTCGCTCTCGGGCCCGCGCGATGGCTCGACGTGCTCGAGCAGCAGCTCGGGCTGCCGCCCGCCGCGGCCCGCCCGGCCGAAGCGCTCCTCGCGTATCGCGCATGCCTCGAGGATCTGGACGGGCCGGCGCGCTTCTATCACCGCTCGTTCGCGGTCGATCCGATCGGCGTCGCGAGCACGCTCTTGCAGTGGCGCGCCGAGTGGTACGAGGCGGGCTGGGACGGCCGCTTCGACAGTTCGGTCTCACGGCGCCTCGGCGACTTGGCCGACGTCGAGCGGCTCGCCCGAGAGCGCGTGCCGCCGACGCCGGGCCAGCGCCTCCGGCGCATCGCCGCCGCGCTCGACGGCGGCCTCGTCACGCAGGTGCGCCGCGTCGTGCTGCACGACGAGCCGGAGTCGATGCCCGCGGCCTGGCGGCGCGTGCTCGCGCACTTCGACTGCCAAACCGCGCCCGGCGTCGCCCTGCGCGCGAACGCGGCCGAAGGCACCGATCTCTTCGCGATCCAGCAAGCGCTCCTCGCCGTCGAAGCTTCCGGGGACGGCGGCGCTCCGGAGCCGATCGAGCTCGCGGGCGATTCGAGCCTCGTCGTCGTTCGCGGCGTCTCCCGCGATCTCTCCGCGCAAGCGCTCGGCGAGTATCTCCGCAAGACGAAGGCGCCGGACGAGACGGTCGTGATCGCCGAGCGCGACGGCATCATCGTCGACAACGCGCTCGAGCGCGTCGGGCTGCCGCGCGCGGGGTTTCAGCACTACTCGCGCTTCCGCGCGGTGACGCAGGTGCTGAAGCTCTGCCTCGGGCTCGTCTGGCGGCCCGTCGACGCCGAGCTGCTGCTCGAGTTCCTGCTGCATCCGGTGGGACCGTTGCCGAGGCGCGTGCGCTCGGCGCTCGCGGCGGCCGTGGCCGGCGCGCCGGGCGTCGGCGGGCGCGCGTGGCAGGAGGCGCTCGAGAAAATCGCGGAGCGGGAGCGGCGGGCGAATGCGCCGGCGCCCGCCGCGCCCGCAGAAGCACGTCAGGACGGCCCCGCCGGCGCCTGGGTTCAGCTCGAAGCGGACTTCGGCGAGGCCGCCGCGGAGCGGATCGATCGGCTGATGGCCGACATCCGGTACTGGCTCGCATGCGAGCGGTTCGCGCCGTCCGAGGGCGCGCCGATCGGCGTGCTCGTCGAGCGCACGCAGCGCTGCGCCACATGGCTCGCCCGAAGGCTCGGGGCGGCAAGCGGCGGCGAGGCGGATCTCTATGCCGCCGCGCACGCGCAGAGCGAAGCGCTGATCGCGGCGCTCGCGAGCCGGGCGGCGCGGGGCGTCCGCCGGATACCGCGGCTCGAGCTCGAGCGCCTCGTCGACGAGGTCGCCGGGCATTCGCCCGATCCGGCGACGTTCGCCGAGGCCGGGCACGTGCGCGCGGCCACGGACCCGGCCGCGATCACCGCGACGTGGCCGACCGTGATCTGGTGGGACCTCGCGCCGACGCCGGCCCGCGTCGGCTACCCGTGGTCGCGGGCCGAGCTCGACGAGCTCGCCGCGCACGGCGTGGCGCTGCCCGCGCCCGAGGAGACGATTCGCGCGCGGACGCGCGAGTGGCTGCGGCCGATCCTGAACGCCCGCTCGCAGCTGATTCTCGCGGTGCACGACCGCGACGAAGGTCACCACCCGATCTGGAGCCGGCTCACGAGCCTCGCGCGCGGCTTCAACGAGGTGCGGATCGAGGACATTCTGCTCGGCGGCGCGCGCGGGCCCGCGATTCCCGCGATCGGCGTCGAGACCGAGGCGCTCGAGGTGAAGCCGCTGCCCGGCAAGCGCCGCTGGTGGCACCTTCCGCCCGGCTGCCCGATTCCGAGACGCGACGCCGAGTCCTACTCGAGCTTGAGCAAGCTCGCGTACCACCCGCATCAATGGGTGCTGCGCTACGCCGCGCGTCTCGCGCCGGGGCGGGCGGCGAGCCTCGCGAGCGGCCCGCTCCTTTACGGCAATCTCGCGCACCGGCTCTTCGAGTCGTACTTCGACGCTTTTCCGGAGCTGCCGCCCGCGCTTTCCGCGGACGAGGAGAGCCGCGTTCGACTCTGGATCGGCCGGACGCTTCCCCGGATCATCGCGCAGGAAGGCGCCGTGCTCGACGGCCGCGGCATGGGCGTCACGCGCGAGCAGGTGGTCACGACGCTCGAGGACGCGCTTCTCGCGCTGCTGCGCCACCTCGTCGAGGCGGGCGTCGCGCGCGCCGCGGCCGAGCAATGGCTCGACGTCGCGCTGCCCGCCGCCGGCGGCGACGCGCGGCTCTGCGGCGCGATCGACCTGCTGCTCACGGACCGCCGCGGCCGCGAGATCGTCCTCGATGTGAAATGGAGCAATCTCGAGCGCCGCGGCCGCGAGCTCGCCGAGAACCGCGCGCTCCAGCTCGCGACCTATGCGTACATGCGCAAGACCGACGGCGCCGTGGGACGCTGGCCGGAGCAGGCGTATTTCATCGTCCGCAGCGGCGACGTCGTGGCCCGCGACACGCGCGTGTTCCCGTCGGCCGTGCCGTATCCGGCCGAAGCGCCCGAGAGCATCGAGCAGGTATGGATGCGCCTCGCGGCGACCTGTGACTGGCGGCGCGCGCAGCTCGAGCGCGGCGCGATCGAGGTGAACGCGGCGGGCACCGAGCCGGACGACGCGTCGGCGCCGCCCGAAGGCGCGCTCGCGACGCACGAGGCGGAGCCCGACGGCTACGACGAGTTCGCGCGGCTCACGGGCTGGGAGCCGGGCGAGTGAGCGGCCGTTTCGCTCACGTCCGCTTCATCAGCGCCGGCGCCGGCAGCGGCAAGACGTACCGGCTGACCGAGGAGCTCGAGAACGCCCTCGTCCGCGACGGCCGTGCGCCGAGCGGCGTGATCGCGACGACGTTCACCGTGAAGGCCGCGGCCGAGCTCCGCGAGCGCGTGCGCGAGCGCCTCATTCGAACCGGGCGCATCGCGCTCGCCGAGCAGACGGCGCAGTCGTTGATCGGCACCGTGCACAGCGTCTGCGAGCGCCTGCTCGCGCGCTTCGCGTTCGAGCTCGGCCTCTCGCCGGAGCTGCGCGTCGCGAGCCTCGAGGACTGCACGGACTTCTTCAACGAGGCGCTCGACGACGCGCTCGCGCCCGATCCCGACGCCGTGCGAACGATGAACGGCGTCGCGTACCGGCTCGGCATCGACGACTGGCGCGGGGACGTGAAGCAGATCGCCGACCGGGCCCGCGAGAACGACATCGCGCCCGACGCGCTCGTCGCGATGGGCCGGCGCTGCGCGGACGAGCTGCTCGCGCATTTCCCGCCGCCCGTCTCCGGCGACTGGGACGCGTGGCTCGTGGAAACCGTCTCGCGCGCCCTCGATGCGATCGATCTCGAGCACGACACGACCGTCGGCACGCGCAAGTATCACGACGGGCTGAAGGCCGCGATCTACCGGCTCCGCCGGCCGCCCGTGCCGTGGCCGCTCTGGATCAGCCTCGCGAACCGCGGCGCCACGAAAAAGAGCGACGACATCGCGGCGACCGTGCGTGAGGCCGCGGCCGTCTACGAGAAGCATCCGCGGTTCCAGGCCGACGTGCGCACATACCTCGAGCGCGGCTATGCGATCGCGGCGGCCGCGCTCGAGCGCTTTCAGTCGATCAAGAAGGAGCGCGGGCTCATCGACTTCGGCGACATGGAGCAGGAGCTGCTGCGCGCGCTCGACCTCCCCGAGATCCGCGCCCGCCTCGACGACGAGCTCGAGCTGCTGCTCGTCGACGAGTTTCAAGACACGAACCCGATGCAACTCGCGATCTTCATGAAGCTCGCGACGCTCGCCGACGAGGTCGTCTTCGTCGGCGACGTGAAGCAGGCGATCTACGGCTTCCGCGGCTGCGACCCCGAGCTCGTGCGCGACACGCTCGACGCGCTGATCGCCCGCGGCGGGCGCGCCGACGTCCTCGAGCACTCGTGGCGCTCGCGCCCGCCGCTCGTCGAGTACGTCAACCAAGTCTTCGTGCAGGCATTCGACGGCGAGCTCGAGGCCGCGCAGGTGAAGCTCGCGGCGAAGCGCACGGACGCGACGCGGGAGCCGGCCGTGCTGCGCTGGACGATCGACGGCCGGGGCGGCGAGCGAGTCGACGCGATCGCGCGCGGCGTCGCCGATCTCGTGCGGACGGGCTATCGGATCGAGGATCCGGAGACGGGCGAGACGCGCCCGCTGCGCTGGGGCGACGTCGCCGTGCTCGCCGCGAGCAACGACAACGTCGAGGCGATCGCGAAGGCGCTGCGCGCCGCGCACGTGCCGATGAAGATGACGCTGTCGGGCCTCCTCGCGGTCCCCGAGATCTGTCTCGCGAAGGCGGCGCTGCGCCGGCTGAACGATCCGACGGATACGCTCGCGACGGCCGAGATCGTCGCGATGAGCGACTGCGTCGAGCCCGAGACGTGGCTCGCCGACCGGCTGCGCCGCGTGGCCGCCGGCGAGGACGGCTACGCGTGGGCCGAGGACACGCACCCGATCGTCGCGAAGCTCGCGGCGCTGCGCGAGAAGACCGGCACGCAATCGCCGGTCGAGATCGTCGCGCGCGTGCTGAACTCGGTCGGCCTGCGCGAAGTCGTGACGGCGTGGGGCCCGAGCGCGATCAAGGCCGCGCAGCGGCAGAAGAACCTGGACGCGCTGCTGAACCTCGCCGTGCAGTACGAGCGCCATTGCGACGCGCAGCATCTCGCCGCGACGTTGACCGGCTTTCTATTCTGGCTCGAGCACCCGCGCTCGCCGGAGCTCGATCTCCAGCCGGTCGTGACGACCGGCGACGCGGTGCACGTGCTCACGTACCACAGGGCCAAGGGCCTCGAATGGCCGGTCGTCGTCGCCGCGGATTTGCACTACTGCTGGCCGCCGGGGCTCTGGGACGTGCGGATCGAGCGCGGCGACGCGCCGTTCGACCCGGAGCGCCCGCTCGAGGATCGCTTCGTCCGCTATTGGCCGCGCATTTTCGGCCCGCGCACGAACGGCGTGCCGATCCTCGACGCGATTCGCGACTCCGCGGAAGGACGGGCCTGCCTCGAGAAGGACGAGCGCGAGAACCGCCGCCTCGCCTACGTGGGGCTCACGCGCGCCCGCGACGCGCTCGTGCTCGCGACGCCGGCGCGAGACCCGAGCGCGGAGGCCTGGCTGCACGCGTTCGGCGGGCCGTCCGTGCTGCCCGAAGGCGATGCGCTCGTGCTCGGCGCGGGGCGCACGATCGCGACGCGCGCGACCGTCGTCGGCGGCGACATCGAGGGCGCGGCGCCCGAGCCGTTCGCGCCGCGCCGCCTGCCCGAGCGCGCGCCCCTCGCCGAGCGGCGGCGCGAGCGCGTGCTGCCGTCGCAGGCCGCGGAGGTGGCCGGCGCCGCCGCCGTCGAGACGGTCGAGCTCGGTGCGCGCATTCGCCTTTTCGGCGACGACATGACGGCGATCGGCACGGGCCTGCACGCCGTGATCGCCGCCGAGCTGATCAACCCGGGCCGCCCGGACGCCGTCGAGCGCGCGCGTGCCCTGCTCGAGGGCTTCGGCGTCGCCGCGTTCGTCGGAGCGGACGACGCGGTGGCCGCGGCGCGCCGGCTGCGCGCGTTCGTCGACCGGCTCGGCGCGCGGCAGGTGCTCGTCGAATGCCCGATCGTGCACCGCCTCGACGACGGCTGCGTCGTGCGGGGCGCGATCGACGTGCTCGTCGAGACCGATGCCGGCTGGATCGTCATCGATCACAAGTCCTCGCCGCGCCCGCGCGTGGAATGGCCGACCGAAGCCGCCGGGCACTCCGGGCAGCTCGCCGCCTACCGGAGCGCGCTCGAGGCGGCCGGGCGGAAAGTCGCGAGCTGCTGGATCCACTTCCCCGTCGGCGGCGGCATCGTGCGGGTCGCGCTGCCCGGCTGAGCCCTACGGCGCGCCGAAAGCGCGTTCGCCGCGATCCCGCCGCGGCCCGAGCTCGAGCTCGAAGCGCACGCCGAGGAGCCAGCTCGTGCCGCCGAGCTCGATGCCGTCGGCTTCCGTCGCGACGTGCTCGGCTTCGAGAAACACGTAGCTGTGCGAGAAGATATCGATCGAGGGCTCGCCGGACGGCATGCGCCTGCCTTCGGAGGCGAAGCGCCACCGCACGCCCAGGCGGGCGAACGTGCCGAGCTCGCTCTTGCCGTCGCGATCGGGCTGAAGCTCGATCGCCTCCCGATAGAAAGTCCACCCGGCGCCGACCTCCGCGTACGGCACGAGACGGCGGTCCGGATCCGGGAGCGCGAATCCGGCGAAGAAGTGCACGGGCAGAAGCTCGAGCTTGACGGCGTCCGGAACGCGCGCGCCGTCCGGGGTGAGGCCGTCGCCGCGCTCGCTCAAATAGCCGATGCCGACGCCGGCTTCGAGCCAGTCGCGGAACCGGTACCCTCCCGAGACCGCGAAGACGCCGTCGCGATCGTCGCCGTAGAACGTCTCGAACTCGTCGATGTCAGGATACATGAAGCCGCCCTTCAGCGAGTACATCCACCGCGGGCCCGACGGCGGCTCCTGCGCCGATGCGCTGAACGCGACGAGCGAGAGGGCCGCGAGCCACAGCGCGGCGCGGCCGGCGCGCCGGCTGCGCCGGCGTGCGGCGATCCACGCCGCGGCGAGGCCCAGCAACGCCGCGGCCGACCCCGGCGAAGCACCGAGCAGCACGAGCGCCGCCCCGACGAGCGGCAGCAGCGCCGCGCGCACGAAGGGCTTCAACGCCGCGTGCGAGTCGAGGAAGCGCGCGGCCGGCGGGCTCAACGCGTAGTACCGCGCGACGAGCCAGCGCCCGGCCGCATGCGGGAGCAGAAAGCGGTCGCGGAACGCGCGCAGCGCCTCGACCTCGGCGGTCCATTCGGCGCCGAATGCCGCTGTGGCAATGAAGCACGCGTCCTCGTCCGGCAGGTCCGGCGTCGGCGCGATCTCGCCCGGCGTCGCGGTCAGCACCTGCGACAGCGGGCTCTCGGCCGGCTCGCCGAGCGCGATCGACGCCGGCGGCGACAGCACGCTCTCGTGCCGTGCCTGCGAGTTGTCGAGGACCGAAACCGCGACGTGATAGATCGCCTGATCGAGCGCGCTGACCGCGACGCGGTAAGTCACGCCGTTCTCGAGGCCCGTGATCGTGTGCGACGTCACGTCGCCGACGTCCACGGCGTTCTCGGCGACGTCGTCGCGCCCGTAGTGCACGCGGTACCCCGTCGCCCCCTCCACCGGCTCCCAGGCGACGACGATCGCTGCATTGCGCCCTTCCGCGGACGAGAGCCGCGGCGCGAGCGGCGCGTCGACTTCCGCGCTCACCCCTTCGAGCGTGAAGCTCGTGACGTCGCCGGCGTCGATCGGGGACGGTCCGGCCGCGGCGTCGTCGCCGTCGTACTCCTCGGGAAGGTTGTCCTCGGGCGCGGCGCCCTGCTTGTAGTACACGCGGTACCCGCCGGGATTCGTCGAGCTCGTCACGCGATGGCTCAAGTTCGGCTCCCAGGTCACCTCGATCCCGGGCATCGCCGGATCGTCCCCGGTCACGGCCTCGAGCGCGGGCTCCGGCACCGGGAACGGGAACGGGTCGGCGAACGAGCCGCCGTACGCGCCCGCGTCCGCCACCGTGCCGTCGATCGCGTCGGTGCCCCGGCCGATGTCGATGCAGGCCGATCCTTCCTGCAGGTGGAAATCGAGCGCCGCGGGATCCACGAACTGCGGATCGCCGAACTCCGCGCCGCTGCCGCCCGTGCCGTCGACGTCGCTCGGCGACTCCTCGTTCTCGAAGTAGCAGCTCGTGCGCACGCCCTCGAACGGGTCGGCGAGCGAGAGCACGTTGGCGATCGCGGTGCCGTTGCCGGCGAAGATGCTCGAGACGATCTCGACGTCGACGCCGGCCCGGCTCACGGCGACTTCGTTGTCGAAGAAGACGTCGTTGGCGAGCTCGACCGAGGAGTCGTCGGCCAGCACGCCGGTGTCGCTCACGCGGTCGAACACGACGTTCGTCACGTCGATCGCGTTGCTGGCCGTGATCGAGACGCCGACGCTCGAGTCGGTCAGCGTGAAGTTCGAAAAGCGCGCGGCCGTGACGCCGTTGATCGTCACGGTCGGCAGCGTGTCGTCATCCGGGGACAGGATCGTCCGCGCCGTTTCCCGGCCGGTCACGTCGATCCCGCTGCGAAGCTCGATGTTCTCCGTGTAGGTTCCGGGCTCGACGACGATCGTGTCGTTGTCCTCGGCTTCGTCGATCGCCTCCTGGATCGTGCCGAAGTCGGTCGGAACGACGAGCGTGTCCGCGAGCGCCGCGGCCGGCGAAAGCGCGCACAGCAGGAATCCCGCGGCTCGGCGCGGGCTCGCGTCGAATGTCACCGTCGTCCTCGATCTCTCCCCGGAGACGGCGCTCGACAAGCAAGAAGCACGCCACGCCGGGACGGCCCGGACCGCGGTCCCGCGTTCCCGCACGCGAAAGCCGCCTAACGGGGCGGGCCGCCCGGCGGGACCCGCTTCCCCGCGCCCCGACCTTGATGCTAACTTGCCGGGACCGCACGAGACCGAGCTGCTTGGGAGGGCAGAAACCGATGCTGACTCGCCGCGAATGCCTGGCATTGACCGCCAAGACCTGCGCCGCGCTCGCCGTCGCACCGCGACTCGCGGGGGCTCAGAACGAGAGCCCGGCGGATCTGATCACGCGACCGATCCCGTCCACCGGCGAGGAGCTGCCGATCATCGGCCTCGGCAGCTCGGCCACGTTCAGCGACGCCGCGGAAGAGGAGGCCCAGGCCGTGCGCGAGGTCATGCGCACGATGCTCGAGAGCGGCGGGACGGTCTTCGATACGGCGCCGGCCTACGGCGCGTCGGAGGAAGTCGCCGGCCGGATGGTTCAGGAGCTCGGCGCGGCGGAGCGCGTCTTCTGGGCGACGAAGCTGAACGTCGCCGGCTTCCGCGGCGGCTCGGCCGATCCGGAAGCGGCCCGCCGTCAGGTCGAGACGTCGATCGAGCGGCTCGGCCGCGAGCCCGTTGATCTGATTCAGGTGCACAACCTCGCGGACATGGACACGCAGCTGCCGATCCTGCGCGAGTACAAGGAAGCCGGGCGCGTGCGCTACATCGGCGCGACGTCGACCTTCAAGCAGCAGTACGAGGCCTTCGAGCGGTATCTGCAGAGCGAGCCGCTCGACTTCATCGGCATCGACTACGCCGTCGACAACCTGAGCGCCGAGGAGCGGCTGCTGCCGCTCGCGGCCGACCGCGGCGTCGCCGTGATGGTCTACCTGCCGTTCGGCCGCACGCGGCTCTGGAGCCGGGTGGAAGGCCGCGAGGTGCCGGCGTGGGCGGCCGAGTTCGGCGCCCGGACGTGGGCGCAGTTCTTCCTGAAGTTCGCCGCGTCGCACCCGGCCGTCACGGTCGTCACGCCGTCGACGAGCAATCCCGAGCACATGCTGGACAACATGGGCGCCGCGCGCGGCCGGCTGCCGGACGCCGACGAGCGCCGCCGGATGGTCGAGCTCGTCGACTCCCTGCCCTCCTGAAAAAGGTGTCAGACACCTTTTTGGCCGAAATCGTGTCTGACACCTTTTCTCGTTGGGCGTAGTCGGCGCAATTGACCCCGCAGGCGCCCGGGTCATACGCTCGGGCGCATGAGGAAGGCGCCTTTCGGACGGACCGGTGTCGACGTCGCGCTCGTCGGTCAGGGCACGTGGAACCTCGAGCACGACGACGAGGCCGAAGCGCTGGCCGCGCTCGACGCCGGTCTCGACGCGGGCATGACGCACATCGACACGGCCGAGCTTTACGGCAACGGACGCGTCGAGCGGATGATCGCGCCGATCGTCCGGCGCCGCCGCGACGAGATCTTCCTCGTCTCGAAGGTCCTGCCGTCGAACGCGTCCTACGCCGGCACGCTGAAGGCTTGCGACCGCTCCCTCGAGCGGCTCGGCACCGACCGCCTCGACGTCTATCTCCTCCATTGGCGCGGCACGATCCCGCTCGAGGAGACGTTCCGCGCGTTCGAGGCGCTCGAGTCGGCCGGCAAGATCAGGGCGTACGGCGTCAGCAACTTCGACGTCGACGACCTCGAGGAAGCGGTCGGGATCGTCGGCGAGGGCCGCATCGCCTGCAACCAGGTGCTCTACCATCTGAAGGAGCGCTCGATCGAAGAGCGCGTGGTCCCGTGGTGCCGCGAGCACGGCGTCGCCGTCGTGGCTTACAGCCCGTTCGGCAGCGGCCGATTCCCGTCGACCCGCAGCGGCGGCGGCCGCGTGCTCGCGTCGATCGCCGAGCGGCGGCGAGTGAGCCCCTACCAGCTCGCTTTGGCCTTCCTCGTGCAGCAAGGCGGCGTCTTCGCGATCCCGAAAGCCGCGCGCGTCGAGCACGTGCTCGAGAATGCCGACGCGGGCGAGATCGAGCTCACGCCCGCCGAGATGCGCGAGCTCGACGGCGCGTTCCCCGTCCGACCGAGGCGCGGCTTGCCGACGCTGTGACCCGGCGCCGAGCGGCGCAACGCCATACGCCCCGCCGGACCGTAGACGTACGCCCCGCCGCACGCAGTCGCCACGCAGCGCGGCCGCTTCGCGCCCAGGAAACGGCGGCGAGGTGGTTCCCCCGACGCCACGCCGGCGTCCTCCGGTGCTACAGTTCGCGCATCGCCCCGCCTCGGAGCGCCACGATGATCTTCGAGCAAATCGCTACCGGGGGATGCCAGTCCTACCTGATCGGCTGCACGGAAACCTGTGCGGCCGCGCTCATCGACCCCGAGATCAGGCAGATCGATCGCTATCAGGCGACGGCCGCACGCGATGGTCTACGCATCCATTACGTGATCGACACGCACACGCACGCCGATCATTTCTCCGCGGCCCGCCACCTCGGCAGGACGCTCGGCGTCCCGGTCGTCATGCATCACGCGAGCCCGGCGCCGCACGCCGATCTGCGCCTGCAGGACGGCGACATGCTCGCGGTCGGGACGCTGCGGCTGCAGGCGATGCACACGCCGGGGCACACGCGCGACTCGATGTGCCTCGTCGCCGGCGACCGCGTGTTCACCGGCGACACGCTTCTGATCGGCGCCACCGGCCGCACGGATTTGCCGACGGGAGATCCCGAAGCGCTGTACGACAGCTTGTTCAACGGTGTGCTGACGCTCGACGCGTCGCTCAAGGTGTTCCCGGCGCACGATTACAAGGGGCGCAAATCGAGCACGATCGGCGAGGAGCTCGCGACGAACCCGCGCCTGCAGCAGCGCGACCGCGAGGCGTTCGTCGAGATGATGCGCCGGCTGAACCTCTCGGCGCCGACGCACCTGACCGAGGCGCTGCGCACGAACATGACGGGCGGCAAAACGGTCGATCGGCTGCTCGCCGAAGCCGCGGAGAAGACGCCGTTCATGTCGCTCGAGGAGCTGCAGCGTCGGGTCGAGCGGCGCGATCCGGATCTCGTCGTGCTCGACGTGCGCGAAAGAGAGGCATTTGCCGCCGGGCATGTGCCCGGCGCGCGCCACCTCCCGCGCGGCCAGCTCGAGCTCCGCGTCAACGAGGAGCTGGCCGATCCGACGTGGCGCATCGTCACCGTCTGCGAGCTCGGCAAGATCTCGACGCTCGCCGCCGCGACGCTGCGCGAGCTCGGATTCCTGCGCACGGCCGCCCTCGACGGCGGCATGGAGGCGTGGCGCGAGCGCGGCTTCCCGCTCGAGACCTAGTGGCACGCGACGATAGCGACACGCCGCCCGGGAAGCGCTCGGCCCGAAAAGCCGGACGCGCTCGCGCCGAACCGGCCGCGCCGCAGGCCGATCCCCGCGGCGGCGACATCGACGGCGCAGCTCGTTTCGCCGCCCTCGCGACGCAGGTGCGCGCAGCGTTCGCCGGCGGAAGCGGCGAAGCGCCGGTAGCCCCCAGCGCCCTCGCGCGCGCCGCCGGCCTCGGCCGCGGTGCGCTCACGGCGCTGCTGCGCACGCACGCGCACATGACCCCGGCCGCCTGGCTCGCCCGCGAGCGCGTCCGCTCGGCCGCCCGCCGCCTGCTCGAGACGCGGGACAGCGTCGCGGACGTCGCAGTGGCCGCCGGTTTTGCCGGCGAAGCGGAGCTGCGGCGCGTCTTCCTCGCGCTCGCACGACTGAGCCCCGAGGACTATCGCGCGCTCGCGCGCGCCGACGCCTTCGTGCTGCGCCTGCCGGCCCGTTACCGCGCCCGCGAGGTGCTCGCCTATCACGCGCGCGATCCGGAAAGCCCGTGCGAGCGCGTCGACGGCGCGCGTGTCTTCAAGGCGCTCGCCGCGCCCGACGGTCCCGCGATCCTCGAGATCGAGCTCGGCGCTCGGCGCGCGGTTTGCCGAGTGCATTCGCCCCGCCGCCTCGGTCCGGCGCGGATGGGTCGCCTCCACGCGATCGCGCTGCGGATGCTCGGCCTCACGGCGGACGTCGCGGCCTTCGAATCGCTCGCGCGACGCGACCCGCATCTCGCGCCCCTCGTCGCGAAGCGTCGCGGCCTGCGCCTGCCGCTGACGCCGACCGTCTTCGACGCGCTCTGCTGGGCGATCATCGGCCAGCAGATCAATCTCGCGTTCGCGAGCGCGCTCCGCCGCGAGATGCTCGCTCTCGCGGGCGAGCGGATCGACGGCATGATCGCGCACCCGACGCCCGCTCGGCTCGCGGACGTCGACGTCTCGGCGCTCGCGGCGCGGCGCTACTCGCGATCGAAGGCGGAGTATCTCCTCGACACCGCACGCGCGGTCGCCGCGGGCGCCCTCGACTGCGAGGCGCTCGCGGAAGGCTCGGCCGTGACCGCCGAGGAATCGCTGACGAAGCTTCGCGGCATCGGCATCTGGACCGCCCGCTACGTGCTGATGCGCGGCGCGGGCTTCGCCGACTGCGCGCCGGTCGGCGACGTCGCGCTCGCGGCCGCGCTCCACAAGGTGACCGGAAGCGCCGCGCGGCCCGGTCCGAGCGAGGTCGAGGCGCTGATGCGGCCGTTCGCGCCGTACCGGAGCCTCGCGACGTTCCACCTGTGGGCGAGCCTCAGGGAGGACGCGGGGTAGCGGCAGCGCGAGACGGGTAACGGCAGGCAGCGCGAGACGGGCGAGGTGCCTGGGCCCGAAGCGGCCGTGCTACGCGTCTAGTTCGTGCGGCGGGAGCGCGCGGTGTTGCGCGCTACACAGGTGCGCGGCGATCAGAGCGCCGACACGGCGGCCGGCCGCTAGTCGGCGGCCCTTCGCCCTTCGGGCTGGCACGTCGGGCAGAAGTACGCCGTGCGCCCGTGCATTTTCAGTGTCGCGACCTTCCCGCCGCACGCGCCGCAGCTTTCGCCCTTCTTGCGGCGGCGGAGCAGCCATCCTTTCGGCGCACGCTGCTCGAAGTCCTCGGCTCCGGCGCCTTTCCGAACCGCAGTCGCGAGCACGCGGCGCATCTCGCGATACAGCCGCTTCAACGCGCGGTCGTCGAGATCGTCGACCGGCGTGCGCGGGTGCAGCTTCGCGTGGAAAAGGATCTCGTCCGAGTAGACGTTCCCGATCCCGGCGACGACGCTCTGATCCATCAGCACGCTCTTGATCGCGCCCCGCTTCCTCGCGAGCCGCTCGCGGAACGTCTTCTCGTCGACGGCGAGCGCGTCGGGACCGAGCGCCTTGCCGCGAATGAATTCATCCGCGTCGCCCGCGAGCTCGATGCGCCCGAGGAGCCGCGGATTGACGTAGGCGAGATGCTCGCCTCCGGCGAAATCGAAGCGCACGCGATCGTATTTCGGGTCTTCCTCGCCGTCCCGGAAATGGTCGAAGCGTCCCGTCATCCCGAAATGAAACGCGAGCCAGCGCCCGTCGTCCGTGGCCGCGAAGAGCCGCTTGCCGTGGCGCCGCGTACGCTTCAGCCGGTGGCCTTTCAGCAGCCGGCGAAGCTCCGCCGCGGAGACGCCCTTCAAGATCTTCGCGGACGCGACGGTCACGTCGTCGATCCGCTTGTTCAGGCCGTGCCGCTCGAGGTAGCGGCCGTAGTTCTCGACGTCCGGCAGCTCGGGCATGGCGGTAGGTGCGCGCGGCGGAACGGAACGCCGAGGACCAGCAAGTTCCGGGCCACCCGTGCGACCGAGCGCCGGCGCGCCCTCGTCGAAATCGCTCGCGGCCGGACGACTACCCGGCGAGCGGGCACGCGAGATCCGGAGTACAAGTAGGGTTTCACGGGCCCACGGAGCAGGCTCGCCAACACAGGTACAGGAGCACGACCATGGCCAAATACGTCGACGGTTTCGTATTGCCGGTCCCGAAGGACCGCGTGGAGGAGTATCGAAAGATGGCCCAGGATGCCGGCAAGGTCTGGCGCGAGCACGGCGCGCTCGAGTTCCACGAGTGCGTCGCCGACGACGTGAAGCCCGGCGAGCACACGTCGTTCCCGCAGGCCGTCAAGCTCGAGCCGAACGAGACCGTGGTGTTCTCGTGGATCGTCTACGAGTCGCGCGAGCAGCGCGATCGAGTGAATGCGAAGGTCATGGAGGACCCGCGCATCAAGAGCATGGACTTGTCGACGATGCCGTTCGACGCGAAGCGCATGATCTACGGCGGGTTCACGTCGATCGTCGAGATGTAGCGGACGGCGCCCGACTGCTCGGCCGCGCGATCGACCCGGCCGCGGGTGCGCACGTGGACCAAGCGGCTCGGGACGACAGATCGTCCGCCCACGGCGTAAACTCGCCTGCGGACAGGACGAGCGGAGCACGATGGCGAACGCGCGAACGAAAACATCCGGGGCGCCCGGCGCGCCGGCGGTCGAGGCCCCCGCGGCCGCGGGGCGGGTCACCGTTCGCGAGGCCGTGATCGAGCTGCTTCGCACGCTCGGCATGACGACGATCTTCGGCAACCCGGGCTCCACGGAGCTCCCGATGTTCCGCGGCTTTCCGAGCGATTTCCGCTACGTATTGGGCTTGCAGGAGGCCGTCGTCGTCGGCATGGCGGACGGCTATGCGCAGGCCGTGCGCAACGCGGCACTCGTGAATCTCCATTCGGCGGCCGGCGTCGGGCACGCGATGGCGAACGTCTTCACCGCCTACAAGAACCGCACGCCGCTCGTGATCACGGCCGGGCAGCAGGCGCGCTCGATCCTGCCGTACGAGCCGTTCCTGTTCGCCGCGGAGGCCACGGAGCTGCCGAAGCCGTACGTGAAGTGGAGCAACGAGCCGGCCCGGGCCGAGGACGTGCCTGCCGCGATCGCCCGCGCCTACCACGTCGCGATGCAGCCGCCGCGGGGGCCGACGTTCGTGTCGATCCCGGTCGACGACTGGGATCGCGTCGCGGAGCCCGCCGCGCCGCACCGCGTCTCGCAGGCGCTGCGCGCCGACCCTGCTGCGATCGACGAGGCCGGCGCGGCGCTCGATCGGGCCTCGCGACCGGTGTTCGTGGTCGGGGCGGCCGTCGATCGCGACGGCGCGTGGTCCGAGATGGTCGCGCTCGCGGAGCGCCATCGGGCGCTCGTCTGGGTGAGCCCGATGTCGTCGCGATGCAGCTTCCCCGAGACGCATCCGCTCTTCGCCGGCTTCCTGCCCGCGAGCCGCGAGAAGCTCGTGCAATGCCTCGACGGCCACGACCTCGTGCTCGTGGTCGGCGCGCCGGCGTTCACGTATCACGTCGAGGGCTTCGGGCCGCACGTGCCGCCGGGCGCGGCGCTCTTTCAGCTGACCGACGACCCGGACATGGCCGCGTGGACGCCGGTCGGCACGTCGATCGTCTGCAGCATCCGGCTGGGCCTCGCGGATCTTCTCGCGCGCCCCGCTCCGCCGCCGCGGCCGGCTCCCCATGGGCGGGGCGCACCGCCGCGCGTCGACGCGCAAGGCGCCCTCACCGTTCCTTATCTGATGCAGACGCTCGCCGCCGTGCGGCCGGCGGACGCGATCATCGTCGAGGAATCCCCGTCGAGCCGCGTGACGATGCAAGCCTATCTGCCGATCGATCGGCCGGAGAGCTTCTATACCTGCGCGAGCGGCGGGCTCGGGCACAGCCTGCCCGCCGCCGTCGGGATCGCGATGGCGCGCGGACACGAGCGGCGCGTGATCGGGCTTTTCGGCGACGGCTCGGCGATGTACGCGATCCAGGCGCTGTGGTCCGCGGCGCAAATGAAGCTGCCGATGACGATCGTCATCGTGAACAACGAAGGCTACGCGGCGCTCGACCAATTCGCCGGGCACTTCGGCATCGAGCGTGCGGTCGGCACGCGGCTGCCGTCGCTCGACTTCGTCGGCCTCGCGAGAGCGCAGGGCTGCGAAGGCGTGCGCGTCGAGCGCGCGGAGGATCTCGAGCGCGTGCTGCGCGACGCGCTCCGCTCGAGCGGCCCGATCGTCGTCGACGTCCGCGTCGTCGCGGCGCCGCTCGAGCTGCATATTTGAGCAAAACGGTGTCCGGAAAAAAGGTGTCAGACACCTTTTCCTCGGAAAAGGGGTGTCAGACACATCTCTGGTGTCTCGAGAAAAAGGTGTCTGACACCTTTTTTGGGGCGGGGGGAGCGATGACGACGCGCGAAGCGATCAGCGGGCCGAACAAGCGGATGCTCTGGTCGTGCTTTATCGGCACGACGATGGAGTGGTACGACTTTCTCCTCTACGGCTTCCTCGCGCCGCTCGTCTTCGACCGCCTGTTCTTCCCGAGCCTCGATCCGATGATCGGCACGATCGCCGTGCTCGGCGTGTTTGCCGTCGGCTTCGCCGCGCGGCCGGTCGGCGGGCTGTTTTTCGGGCACTTCGGCGACCGCATCGGGCGCAAGCCGATCATGGTCACGACCCTCGTGCTGATGGGCACCGCCACCACGCTGATCGGCCTCACGCCGACTTACGCGCAGATCGGCATTGCCGCGCCGATCATCCTCGTGAGCCTGCGGTTCATTCAGGGCTTCGCGCTCGGCGGCGAGTCCGGCGCGGGTCCGTTGCTCGCGATGGAAAGCGCCCCGGGCCATCGGCGCGGCCTCTTCGCCGCGTTCGTGCAAAGCGGCGGGGCCGCGGGCACCGTTCTCGGCGCGCTCGCGGCGTTCGCGGTCGGCGCGCTGCCGGACGAGCAGCTCGTGTCGTGGGGCTGGCGCTTGCCGTTCCTCGCGAGCGCCGTGATCTTCGCCGTCGGCCTCTATGTGCGATTGAAGGTCGCCGAGTCGCCGATCTTCCAGGCCGCGATCGAGCGCGACAAGGCGGAGCGCGTTCCGCTCCTCGCGGTGCTCCGGCGCCGCAAGATTCCGGCGTTGCAGGTGCTGTTCTGCGCGATGGCGGAGTCCTCCACCTTCTACTTCACGGCCGTGTTCGGGCTCTCGTACGGGCTCCAGACCCTCGGCCTCCCGAACGGCCTGCTCCTCGGCGGCGTCGTGCTCGGCAATGCGATCGGCATCGTCACGAACCCGCTCTTCGGCGGCCTCTCGGATCGGATCGGCCGCCGGCCGCTGCTCGGCGCCGCCTATTCGCTCGCGGCCCTCTACGTGCTCCTCGTGTTCTTCCCGATGCTCGGGACCGCCAGCGCGCCGATCATCGTGCTCGCGATGGCCATTCCCGGCGCGATCCTGCAGCCGATGTCCTTGTCCGTCACCGGAAGCTTCTACGCGGAGCTGTTCGACGATCCGCGGCTGCGGCTGTCCGGCGTCTCGCTCGGCCGCCAGTTCGGCACGATTCTCGGGGGCGGGCTCATGCCGGTGATCTCCGCGTCGCTCCTCGCGATGTCCGGAGGCGAGCTCGGCTGGGTCATCGCTTACTTCGTGCTGATCTGCGTCGCGGCCGTGGGCGCGGTGGTCACCGCTCGAGAGACGTCGGCGCGGTTCGCCGCGCCGGTCGAGGCGTTAGAGGCACGCCCGATGGAGGGCCCGGTCGTTTGAAGCGCGGCTTGCGGAGCCCGCGAGCCCGTCAGGCCCGGCGTGCGAGCGGCGCGTAGCGGCCTTCGTCGCGAAGCTGCGCCTCCACCGGCCGCACCTCGATGCTGCCCAAGCGCGCCGAAGGCCATTGCGATGCGATCTGGAGCGCCTCGTTCAGGTCCTTCGCGTCGATCAGAAAGAATCCGCCGAGCTGCTCCTTCGTCTCCGCGAACGGCCCGTCGGTCATCGACAGCTTTCCGCCGCGCACCCGCACGGTGACGGCCGTTCGGACGCTTTGCAGCGGCTCGGCCACGAGCAGCTGTCCGCGGTCGCGGAGCGCCTTCACGTAGTCCATCGTCTCGCGCCGCAGCGCATCCCACTCGGCCCGCGACAGCGTGTTCAGGGTCTCTTCCTCCTCGTAGACGAGGCACAGGTACTTCATTCCGGTCTCCTTTTCGTCCCGCTCCAAGGTAGTCGTTCAGCGGCAGGGGAATTCGACAGCGCGACGATGACGCCGCGCTCCACCGACGTTATCGTTACGAGCCTTCGCCTGTCCCGCGCCGAGCCGTGGCCGATCGTCCTTCACCCGAGCTGCCGATCCACGAAGCGCTTCCCGCGCTGCGCGCCGCGCTCGCCGCGCACACGGCCGTCGTGCTTCACGCGCCGCCCGGCGCGGGCAAGAGCACGGTCGTCCCGCCGGCGCTGCTCGACGAGCCCTGGGCACGCGGCAAGCGGATCGTGATGCTCGAGCCGCGCCGGCTCGCGGCCCGGGCGATCGCGCGCCGGATCGCGCGCTCCCTCGGCGAGGACGTCGGCGGGCTCGTCGGTTATCGGATGCGGCTCGACACGCGCGTCTCGCGCGCGACCCGGATCGAGGTCGTGACCGAAGGCGTGCTCACGCGGATGCTCCAAGCGGACCCCGCGCTCGAGGGCGTCGCGCTCGTCATCTTCGACGAGTTCCACGAGCGCGCATTGCAGGCGGACTTGGGGCTCGCGCTGACGCTCGACGCGCGCGACGCGCTCGCGCCCGAGCTGCGCCTCCTCGTGATGTCCGCGACGCTCGACGTCGAGCCGGTCGCCGCGCTGCTCGGCGACGCGCGAGTGGTCACTGCGGAAGGGCGAAGGTTTCCGGTCGAGACGCGCTTCGTCGGACGAGGGCTCCCGCCGATGCCCCCCGAGACCGTCACCGAGCGCATCGTGCGACGTGCGCTGCGGGAGACCGACGGCGACGTCCTCGTGTTCCTCCCGGGCGCACGGGAGATTCGCAACGTGCAACGCCTCCTCGAATCGAGCGAGCCGCGGAGCGCGGGGACCGCAGGTCACGGCGCCTCGGCCTCCGACTCGTCGGGCACGCCGTTCCGTGTGCACGTCCTGCCGCTCTTCGGCGATCTCGATCCGTCGGCGCAGGATGCCGCCCTCGAGCCGAGCCCGCCCGGCACGCGCAAGATCGTGCTCGCGACGAACATCGCGGAGACGAGCCTCACGATCGAAGGCGTGCGCGTCGTCGTCGATTCGGGGCTCGTGCGGCGCACGCTGTTCGACCCGTCGACCGGCATGAGCCGGCTCGAGACGCAGCGCATCTCCCGCGCGTCGGCCGAGCAGCGGCAGGGACGCGCGGGACGGACCGCGCCGGGCGTCTGCTACCGCGCGTGGAGCGAAACGGCGCATCGAAGCCTCGCGCCGGCCACGCCGCCGGAGATTCTCGCCGCGGACCTCGCGCCGCTCGCGCTCGAGCTCGCGAGCTGGGGCGTGACGGATGCGCGCGCGCTGCGCTGGCTCGATCCGCCGCCGGAAGCGATGCTCGCGAGCGCACGCGACCTGCTGCGACGCTTGGGCGCGCTCGATCGAGCCGGCCGCGTGACGGCGCACGGCCGCGCGATGGCGGCCGCCGGCGTGCATCCGCGGCTCGCGCACATGCTCCTCGAGGCCGAAGCGCTCGGCGCCGTGCCCCTCGCCGCCCGGCTCGCGGCGCTTCTGTCCGATCGCGATCTGCTGCGCGGCGCCGAAGCCGCACAGGACGCCGATGTCCGCACGCGTCTCGCTCTGCTCGAGTCGAGATCCCGACAAGGCCCGATCGAACGCGCGCTTCGCTTCGCGCGCGAGCTCGAGCGGCGCTTCGCCGGCGAGCCGCAGCGGCGACTCCGACGAGAGCGCGAGCGGGGACGACGCGCCGGGCCGACCGCGGGCGGCGTCGACGACGCGCTCGCCGGCGTGCTCCTCGCGTTCGCCTATCCCGACCGCATCGGTCGGCGCCGCGCCGGTCCCGGCGCGCGCTATACGCTCGCGAACGGCCGCGGCGCGGCGCTCGCGGAGGGTCAGCCGCTCGCCCGCGAGGAGTATCTCGTGGCCGTGGATCTCGACGATCGCGACCGAGACGCGCGCATTCTGCTTGCCGCGCCGATCGCGAAAGCGGATCTCGAGACGCACTTCGCCGCCGACCTCGAGCACGGCGAGTCCGTCGAGTGGAGCCGGCGGGAGCAAGCCGTGATCGCGCGGCGCACCGTCCGGCTCGGCGCGGTCGTGATCGACGAGAAGCCGCTGCCCGACGTGCCGGCCGAAGCCGCCCGCGCCGCGATGCTCGCGGGTCTATGCGCGCTCGGCCTCGACGCGCTGCCGTGGACGCGCGAGGCACGCGATCTCCAGGCGCGCGTCGAGTTCGCCCGCGCGCTCGGTCTCGACGAGACCGGCTCGTGGCCGCCGATGGACGATGCGTCGCTCGCGCAATCGCTCGACGACTGGCTCGGGCCGTGGCTCGACGGCGTCACGCGCCGCGAGCATCTCGCGCGGCTCCCGCTCGTCGACGCGCTCGCCGCGCGCCTCGGGTGGGAGCGGATGCGCCGCCTCGACGAGCTCGCGCCGAGCCGCCTCCAAGTCCCGAGCGGCGCACGGATCCGGATCGACTACCGCGACGAGAACGCGCCCGTCGTGGCCGTGCGCCTCCAGGAAGTGTTCGGGCTCGAAGAAAGCCCGCGGATCGGCGAAGGGCGCGTGCCGATCACGTTCAAGCTGCTGTCGCCGGCACAGCGTCCCGTGCAGATCACCCGCGATCTTGCGAGCTTTTGGAGCGGCGCCTACGCCGAAGTGCGCAAGGACCTCCGCGGCCGCTACCCGAAGCACCACTGGCCGGAAGATCCGAGGTCGCGGACATGAAGCTGCGGGCCGGCCATGAATTTTCCGCCGAAGATCTTCCGCACGCGCATCCTCGGGCCGCCGATCGGTCGCGGCAAGCTCACCCCTCGGCGTCGCCCCGCCTCGGCCCGCGCTCGCCGCCGCGGGGCCCCGGCGCCGGAAGCCGCGAAAACGCTTCGCAGCTCGGCGGCTCGTACGTCTCGCCCGTGTCGAGCGCCGCGACGAGCGCTTCGATGCGCGCGATGTTCGCGGCCGTGTCGACGGCGATCAGCGCATTGCGGCAAACGTCGGCCGCGAGATGCGCCTGCATCGGCATGAGCGGCCGCAGCAGCGGGACGAGCTGAGGCGCCGGCCCGCCGCGGACCTCGATCACCTTGCTCACGTACTCGAGGTCCCGAGCGTCGGACTCGCCGGAGGCGACCGGGATGGCCTGCGAGCGGACAAAGGCGTCCGGCACGATCCGCACGTAGTCCCCGGTCGCAATCGCCGCGTATCCGTGCACTTGCAGGATCGCGAGCAAACCGTCGTAGTCGACGTCCGCGGGGTCCTGCCCGATCAGGGTCACCTCCGCGCGAACGCGCGGGTCGACGATGAAGTTGCGGCCGCTGCGCTCGGCGACGCCCTCGATGAGCTCGATCAACGGGATCGTTTCCGGGCCGCCTTCCGCCTCGGCCGTCGCCGGCGGCTCTTCCGGCGGCGCTTGCTGCGCGAGCGCGGCGCCCGTGTGCAGACCCAGGATCAACGCTGCGGCCGCGGCCGCCTCGATCGTCTTCACATTCATGTCGTTCTCCGTCTAGAGCCGGGAAGAAGCCTCGGACAGTAGCGCACGGATCTCCCGGCGCTCGTCCTCGGCCGGCGGGGTCAACGCAAAATCGGATGACACGAGGAAGTCGACGAGCTGCCGCACGTCGGCGCGCGCCGCGAGCGCGCGCTCGCGGACGTAGAGATAGAGCGTGCGCGAAGCGGGATAGCTGCCGTCGGCCAGGACCTCGAGCGACGGCTCCACGCCGCCGAGCGGCGCAGCATCGAGCCTGTCACGATTGCCGTCGAAGAACGCGAAGCTCACGACGCCGAAAGCGTTCGGGTACGTCTCGATCCGCTGGAGGAGCTCGAAGCCTTCCGACATCTCGTCGTAGGCCGAGTCGTCGCGAAGCGTGCGACACACGCGCTCGTAGCGCACGTCGTCCGACTGCTCGAGCGCGAGCAGCTCCGGAAAGCTACGGCAGCCGGCCTCGAGCAGCGTGATCAAGCTTTCGCCGAGCACCGAGTCGGCCGCAGGGCCGACGACGTCGATCGGCTCGTACGGCAGCGCAGGATCGATATCGCTCCAGCTTCGGTTCCGGTTCGGCGTCACGCGAGCCTGGTCGCGGTCGTCCGGCACCTCGCGCGCGAGCGCGAGGAAGACCTGGCGAACGGACAGCGGGAACGCGGCGTAGGCGTGGCTTCGGCCGAGCACGAGCGCGTCGTAGCCGATCTTGATCTCGATGATCTCGCCGAGCGGCGCGGTCGCGCAGGCCGCAAGCTCTGCTGCGCTCAGGCGGCCGAAACGAACGATTGCGGGCGTGGCCGCGACGCCGCGCACGTCTCCGCAGAACGCCTCCATGCCGTCCGCGGTGCTCTCGATGAAGAAGGCCGAATCGACGCCCGCGCCCTCGGCCGTCTCTTGCACGTAACGATAAGCTTGCGAAGAGATCGAGACGCCGGTGCGGGCACGAGAGCGCGCGACAGCCACGCCGGGGGGGGCCGACGCGAGCGCGCTTCCCTCCTCCGCGTCGGCATCCGAGTCCGGTGTCTCCGCGGCGGGCGCACCGCTCCCGGCCGACGGTTTCGCGGCGCTCGGCGCCCCGCCGCCGGCCGGCTTCACCGTTCCCCCCGCATTCGACTGCAATTGCGGCTTGACTGCGCCCGTCGAGCCGCCCTCACCCTTGTCGCGCGCGACGGTCGGCGGCTCGGCCGTCCCCGCGCCGTCGCCGTTGGCGCGGAAAAGCCCCGGCATCGAAAGCATCAGCACCGCGAACGCCGCGGCTGCGCCGACCAGCGCGGCCGCAGCGATTCCGCGGACAAAACGCGTTCGCGGCGAAAACCGATGCACCGGCGCCCGACGGTCGAGCGCGGCCTTCAGCCTCGCGGCGAATTCAGGCGGCGGTCTCTTTCGAAGGCGGTACAAAAACTCGTCGTCCATCGCCAAGCTCCACGGCTACCACTGCGCCCGCAGCGTCACGACCAGGCGGTGCAGAATCGTGCCGACATTCGTTTCGCTGAGCCCCGTGAGCCCCGCGATCGTCCGATTGCTGAGGCCGGCCCCGTACTTGAGCGCGATCAGCTCGCGGTCGCGCTCGGAGAAGCGGGCGGCCAGCTCGGCGAGGCGCGCGAGATCGGACGCGCGCTCCGCCGCCTCCTCCGGCGTTCCCTCGGCGGCCGCATCGTCGGCCGCCTCGATCGGCAAGTGCTCGCGGCGCGCCCGAAGGTGATCGATGCCGACGTTGTGCGCGATGCGAAACAGCCAGGTGGAGAAGGCGGCCAGATCGCGCCGATAACGGCTGCGAGACCGCCAGGCCTTCTCGAACGTGCGTGCGGTCAGATCCTCGACGTCGGTCTCGACTCCCAGACGGAATCGGAAGTAGTTGTAGATGCGCGGCAGGTAGTCCGCGTACACCGCGTCCCAGTCCACTTCCTCGGCCGGCGCCCATTGCATGAGCCGTTCCGGTTCCGATCGCTCGAGGCCCATGCCGCTATATACGCGAGGTTTTCACAGGTATCACGGCCGGCTCGCTCCGCCGCCCGGAGCGGCGCATGGGGGCGTCCGCCCATCCGGCGCGCGACGCATTTCTTCTCGCCCGCGGTATGCGCTCAAATGGAGCGGGGTGCCGAGCGAGAAGGAGGGCGCGTCATGCTGAAAGACAAAGTCGCCGTCGTCACGGGCGCCGGAAGCGGCATCGGCCGGGCCGTCGCCCGGAAGCTCGCGGCCGCGGGCGCCCGCGTCGTCGTCTCCGACATCGACGAGGAAGGCGGACACGACACCGTCGCCGCGATCGGCGCGGGCGGCGCCGAAGCCGTGTTTTTCAAAGCGGATACGTCCAGGCCCGAGGACAACGACGCGCTCGTGGCCGAGGCGGTGAAGCGATTCGGCGGGCTCCACGTCGCGGTCAACAATGCGGGAATCGGCGGGCCGATGGCGCCGGTCGGCGAATATCCGATCGAAGGCTGGGACAAGGTGATCGCCGTGAACCTTTCCGGCGTGTTCTACGGGATGCGCTATCAGATTCCCGTGATGAAGCGCGGGGGCGGCTCCATCGTCAACATGGCGTCGATCCTCGGCCAAGTCGGATTTCGCAACTCCGCCGCCTACGTGGCCGCCAAGCACGGCGTCGTGGGCCTGACCCGCAACGCGGCGATCGAGTACGCCCGCGACAACGTGCGCGTGAACGCCGTGGGTCCGGGCTTCATCAAGACGCCGCTGATCGAGAACCTCGACGCCGACACGCTGAAGGCGCTGGAAGGCCTGCACCCGATCGGCCGGCTCGGCGAGGCCGACGAGGTGGCGGAGCTCGTGCTGTGGCTCTGCTCCGACAAGGCGTCGTTCGTCACCGGGTCGTACTACGCCGTCGACGGCGGCTACCTCGCGCAGTAGCCGCGCTCGCAGAGCACGGCGGCGCGCTCTTCTCAAGCGACGTCCACGTCGTCGACGTCCACCTGCCCGCTCAAACGGCGACGGATGTGCGACCACGAAAGCCCGACGGCCAGGAGCCCCGCGAGGCACGCGAGCGCGACCCAGGCGATCCTTCTCGGATCCTGCAGGTTCAGGATGTCGACGCTGATCAGGAACCAAACGAGGGTGCCGAAGAACGCCGCGCCGAGGAAGAGCCCGACGCCGCCGAGCGAACGAAACGTGGCGCGCAGCAGAATCACCCAGCCGATCGCGACCACGACGCCGGCGAAAGCATGCGGCGCGCCGAGCGTGTCGTTCTCGAAAGCGCGCATGAGCCAGTGAATGTACGAGAACTCTGTCGGGTTGTAGGTGAGCAGCACGAGCACGGCGGTCATCAGCAACCGCACGAAGAAACTCGACCACGTGAAGTATCGAACGGCCATCTGCGGCTAATCTCCCGCGGCAGGAGCGCTTAGCATAGCGCCAAGCGGGTCCGCGGACATCGGCCGTGCGTGAAGGCGCCGCGGCCGGCTATAGTGCCCTTCCCGGCGGTGGGCGCCGCCGACGAATTCGAGGACGGTCATGGATGCAAAGGTCGAAGCGGTGAAGAAGGCGTATCAGGCGCGGGCCGACGAGGAAAGCGGGAAGCTGCCGAGCCGCGCGGGGGGCGGGCCGCAGCGCGACATCGACGAGCTCCTGCTGCCGATCGGTCCGGCCACCGCCTCGTTCGTGAACTTGCTGATCAAGGAAGCCGAGGCGCGGGCGATCCTCGAGGTCGGCACGTCCTACGGCTACTCCACTGTCTGGCTCGCCGAGGCCGCCCGCGAGACGGGCGGGCGCGTGACGGGCCTCGAGATCCATCCGCGCAAGGTCGACTACGCTCGCGCCGAGCTCGAGAAGGCCGGGCTCGCGGAGCACGTCGAGTTTCGCGTCGGCGATGCCCTCGAGACGCTGAAGACGCTCCCCGGTCCGTTCGACTTCGTGCTGATCGACCTTTGGAAGGATCTCTACACCGCGACTTTCGACGCGGTTTACCCGAAGCTCGCCGACGGGGCGCTGATCGTCGCCGACAACATGCTCTACCCCGAGAGCGCGCGCGCGAACGCCGACGCCTATCGTCGGCGGGTGCGCGCGGCGAAAGACATGTCGAGCGTGATGCTGCCGATAGGGAGCGGCATCGAGGTCAGCCGCTACCGGTGAGCCGGAGGCACGCTCGCCGCCGCGCGCCGGCCGGCCCGGAGCGAGCGTTCCGTCGCCGAAGTGATACCATATCCGAGGCGATCGGCAGCCCAGGAAACAATACCAATGAGAACGAAGAACACGGCCATTCGCTCCGCTGCGGCGCTGCTTGCGGCCTCGGTGTCCACCGTGCTTCTCGCGCAGCCGCGCACCGACCGCGAGGTCGACCTTCCCGAATCGCGGCGGATTCCGGCCGAGCAGACCGCCGCGGCGTATGTCGATCCCGAATGGAAGGCGCCGAGAACGTCGTGGGGTCATCCGAGCCTCGAAGGCACGTGGAGCACCGACGACATGCGCGGCATCCCGCGCGACCGGCCTCGCGAGCTCGGCACGCAGGAGTTTCTCACGGAGGAGCAGTTCCTCGAGCGCGCGATGCGCCAGGAAGCCGGACGCGATCGAGCGGTAAACGAGGAAACCTTTCTGCGCAACGAATGGGGCACGCGCACGTTCGGGTTCTCGTCGTTGGTCGTCGATCCGCCGGACGGGCGCACGCCGCCGCTGAACGACGCCGGCCGGGCACGAGCCCGGGCGAACGGCGGGCGCGGCACCTTCGGCTCCGGGCCGTTCAACACGTTCGAGGATTTCTCGCTGTACGATCGCTGCATCGCGCTCGGCATCAACCGCGGCATGGGTGCGGCGATCTACGGCAACGGCATCCGCATCGCGCAAAGCCCGAGCGCCGTCTCGATCACGTACGAGATGATTCATGCGACACGCATCATTCCGCTCGACGGCCGTCCTCATCTCGACGAAAGGATCGACCAGTACACGGGCAACGGCCGCGGCTACTGGGACGGCGACACGCTCGTCATCGAGAGCCGCGGCTTCACGGACAGGACGAGCGTCGGCGGCGGCCCGCACAGCCGCAATCTGCGGACCGTGGAGCGCCTCCGGCGCGTGGATCCGGAAATGATCGAGTACCGCATCACGATCGACGATCCGGAGACGTACACCGCGCCGTTCACCGTGCGCACGATGTGGACCACGCAACCCGGCTACTACATGTACGAGTACTCGTGCCACGAAGGCAACACGGCGGTGGGACAGGGGCTGCGCAGTGAGCGCGCCTACGAGCGGCAGGTCACCGAGGCGATTGCGAAGGGTCTGCCGATCCCGCCGCGCTCGTCGGGCATGAGCGTCTATCGGGAGCCGCCCGAGGACGCGAAGATCTACAACATCAACCTGGGGGAGTAATTCGCAGGGCGGACCTGCTACGCGGCCGTCATTCGCCGACCGCCTTGCGCGGCTGAGGCTCGACCGCGGGGCGACTGGCCGCCGGTCGATCCGCGGCGGGTCGATCGACCGCGGCGCGCACGATACCGCTCCACGCCGAGACCGAGACCGTCGCGGAGGCCGTGAGCACGGCGACGGGCGGCCTCCAGTCGAGCAGCGACAACGCGCCGCGCTGATCCTCGACGAGCGCCGTGCAGCTCTCGACCCAATCCCCGTCGTTGCAGTAGAGCAAGCCGTCGAGCTCGGCGAGCTCCGCCCTGTGGATATGCCCGCACACCACGCCGTCGACGCCCGCCTCGCGCGCCGCGACCAGCGTAGCGTGCCGATAGCGCTCGACGTAACGCTGCACGCAGCCGAAACGGGACTTCACGTGCTGAGCGAGCGACCAGTAGGGACGTCCGGCGATGTCGTGAAGCCAGTGGACGAAGCGGTTCAGCGAGAGCAGCGTCCGGCACGCGAGCGCGCCGAGCAGCACGCCGAGAGAACGGCCCCTGACGACCGCGTCGAACTCGTCGCCGTGCAGCACCAGGAGCCGCCGGCCCGAGCGCGTCGTGTGAATCGCTCGTCCCGCCACCTCGATGTTGCCGAGCTTGGCGCCGGCCAGAGCCCGGAGCTGGTCGTCGTGGTTGCCCGGGATGTAGACGACGCGCGTGCCTTCGCTGCTCTTGCGGAGAATCGTGCGCACCACCTCCGTGTGGGCCGGCGGCCAGTAGAAGTCACGCCGCAAGCTCTCGAAGTCGATGACGTCGCCGACGAGATAGAGCACGTCGCAGCGCGTTCGGCGGAGAAAATCGAGCAGGAGCGCCGCCCGGCAGGCCCGCGACCCGAGGTGCACGTCGGAAATCCAGACGGTTCGCAGAGGGGTGCGGGCTGCAGAGCTCATCGGCTTCGATTCTCCTTTTCGTTCGGGACGCGCGGCGCCTGCCGCCGCGCGTCCGTCGGCGTCCCTGTGTGCTCGTCGAGAAAATCACGGGGATGCGCTCGCGGTCCCGGGGCAGAGGCCGACGCGAGGCGGAGCAACAGGCCCGCTGCGTCGAGCCGCCCTCGACACTGGAGCGAAGGGCGGGATGGTACACGGGTTTCTCGAGGAATGCGCGAACGCGCATCACGCTGCGCGGGCGTCGGCCGCGGCGGCGCCGTGCTCGGCTTGCTCGCGCGACGAAAAAAGAGCGGGGCCGAGGCGAGCGCAATCCGTCTCGGACGGCTCACGCTCGCAGCCGGTGCACTCGGCCCCTGGAAGCGCTCGGACGACCGGCCGTCCCGCGAGTCTCGACGGGGAGGAGTCGAGCTCGCGCGTCCGCGGTCAGCCCGGGGGAAGGTCGACCGCGGGTCGAACGTCGGCTTCAGCGAGATTCAGCGTCGCGTCCGCAAACTGCTTCAGCTCCGCTTCGAGGGTCTCCCTGAGCCGCTCGTTCAAGGCTCGCATGTGCTCGCGCACGTCCGCGCGCAGCCGCTCGATCTCGAACGAGGACGCCGCGCGCCCGCCGCTGACGACGATCTCCTCGATTGCGGGGGGTTCCGCCTGGAGCGGCGGCCCGGTGCCGGGGCTCGGTTCGAGAACCCGGCCGTCGTCGGCCGACGCCCCGGCGGTGAAGAGCGCCGAGGCGGCGATCGCGAGCACACCGACAAAGGCGCTGCGAAACGATTGACTGATCATGGCCTCCGACTCCTCTGATCGAATGGATTGCCTCAAGCCGAATACCGCGTGAGGCCGCGCACGTTACTGCGCGGAGGGCCGGGAATCTGTATCGATTGTTGAAGGTCTTTGTCGCCGGCGGGCGCAGGCGGGACGAGCGCGAAGCGCTGCGGGCGGCCGGCGAACGGGAAACGCGCGCCCCGCGTGCCGTCGAGCCGCGACACGCGCGTCGCATCTCGACACAAAATTGCTACAAACGTTGACGCGGCCGATTTGCGAGCTAGCGCTGCCGCTGCGCGAGCACGTCGCGCTGGAAGACGCCGGTGACCAGCATGTCGTGCGCCGCCTGGTCCAGCAGGTAGACGCGGTCTCTTCCCCGCGCCTTCGCTTCGTAGAGCGCCTGGTCGGCGAGCTGCAGCGCGCCCCGCGGCCGCCTTTGGCTCGTGGGCTCGACGACGGCGATCCCGACGCTGATCGTGACCCTGCCGTTGCCCGCCCCACGATGCTCGATCGCGAGGTCGCTGACCCCGCGCCGCGCACGCTCCCCGAGCGCCCTCGCCTCGTCGCCGCCGATGTCGTAGACGACCGCCGCGAACTCCTCGCCGCCGTAACGCACGAGCACGTCCGAGGAACGCGAGAAGAGCGCTTGCAGCTTGCCGGCGACTCTGCGCAGAGTCTGGTCACCGGCCTGATGTCCGTAGAAATCGTTGTAAGCCTTGAATCGGTCGACGTCGACCAGAAAAACGGCAACGCTGCCGCGGGTCGCGACGGCTCGCTCCCACAGCTGCTCGATCCGCTCGTCGAACACGCGCCGATTGTTGAGGCCCGTCAACGCGTCGTGCTCGGCGAACTCGGCGATCATGCGGCGCTCGAGAAAGCTCCTGCGGGACATCTTCTCGATGTGCCGCGCGGCGATCGCGGCGGCGACCGTCACGAGCAAGAGCGTCGTGGAGCACCGCAGCACGAGCGGAAGCGCGAGCCCCATGGCGAGACCGTTCACGAAGAACGAAGCGATGACGAAGACCACCGCGGTCAACGCCACGCCGAACGGCAGCCCCATGAAGAAAAGCGGCCCGACGACCATCAGCGGCAGCGTCATCAGCGATTCGAGCCGACCGTCTGCCGCGACCCCGGCGACGAGCGCGCCGGCCACGAGGTTTCGCACGGGGACGAGGCGCCGGGCGATCGGCAGGTAGAGATCCGCAAAGCGGCGGCTCCACGCGAGCGAGAGCAACACGCCCGCAACAACCAGCAGCAGCCCGATCTCGACCACGCGGTCAATGCCGGGCACGCTTCCGAACGCGACCGTTACCGCACCGCGCGCGCTCGTCACGGCGGCGACGACGCACGCGGCGCGAATCAGCGCGCGGTTCTCCAGCAGATGACTGCGAACGTACTCCGCCTCGATCGTCGGGGCGAACCGGCGACGGGGACCGTTCTCGAGCTCGACTGCGTACGGCGAGCTCGGAAACGGGCTCGGATCGAGCTGGGACGGGGGCGGCGGCGGCATCGCCGAAGCATAACGGCAATCGCGCCGCGCCGATGTGATCCGGGTTCTCCTCTCGCGGCCCCTACAAGATGCGCCAGACACCGGGCTGCGACGGACAAGCAACGCCGCGCCGGGTCGTCTTCTCGCGGCCCGCGACGGCGATCATCGTGAACTCGCGGCACGCGGCGCCGTCACGCTTGCGATCCGCGCCGGGCAGCAGCTCGTAACGCACGCCGGTCGACTCGTTCGTCCACGTGACCGGGTGCCCGGCCTCGCCGATCTCCAGCGCGTGGCCGATGCACGCGCGATCCGCCTCGTCGAGCTCGCGGCCGATCCGGTTTCCGATCAGGGCGCCCGCCGCCGCGCCGATCAGCGTCGCGACCGCGCGGTGCTCGTCGGCGACGCGTGAAGCGATGACGCCGCCCACGACGCCGCCCACGACCGTGGCGATGGCCTCACGATTGCAGTGCCCGGAGACGATGTCGTAGTCGTATTCCCATTGACCGCCGGAATGCCCGACGTAGTAAGGATCGTGCTTCTTGCGCCAACCGTGAGCGGGCGCGTGCGGAGGCGGATCGGCAAGCGCGCTCGCGGACAACGCGGCAATCCACGCGATCACCATCAGTCGAGCAGTCTTCGTCGAGATCGGCATACGCATTCGACCCTCCTCGGTCGCTCATCCGGCAGCGTCGGCGAACGAGACCCGCGCCGCGCGTTGAAATCCCCGGCCTTATCGTGCGTCACGGCCGAGCGCTATTTGGGTTTCATCGATGCCCGGGTTCCGTGACGAAGGTCACGCTTGGATGCGGCCGAGGAGGATCGAACCCCGGGCTCACGCCGATGCGGCGGAGCCGGCTTTCACAACGCGGTCGAGGGTTGCGACCGAGCGTGGCTGCGGGCGAAGCGGAAGCGCCGAGTTCCGTCTCAGGGCGCTCCGAGCAAGCCGGTGCAGTTTCCCTGAAAGCCGTTCATCCGCAGAAGCCGGTTCCAGAGCTCCAAGCGGTCTTCGCCTGCCAGCGAGCGCGCCCATTCCCAGGCGCCGGCATAGTCGTACTCCGCCCGCCACTCGGACTCGCCGCGGATCCGTTCCCGCGCGAACTCCTCGCCCCAGACATCCGCCCAAACACGGTCGAGGACGAGATACAGCGTTCGATGGCCGTCGAGGCCGTCGAGCCGCTCGGCGAGCTGCCAAAGGTGCCGGTGCCCGAGCTCGTGGACCAGCGTGGAGCGCTTGACGTCGGGAGCATAGCTGCCGCGCAGGCGCATCGGGTGATGCGGACCGCCGGAATGGCTGACCGCGTCCGCGACCACCGCCCAGACCTTGGATTCGACGAACGGCAGACAGGTGCGCGCTTCGAACGCGGACACGATGCGGGCGCCGTATTGCTCCCAGATCGACCGATACATCCGGACCGCGTAGCCGTGCGCGGCGGTCGACGGGATGAACTCGACCTCGACCTCGACGTCCGACGGCGCGGCGGACGCGGCAAGCGCGACGCTCCCGAAGAGGATTCCCGCAGCGCGGAGCAAGACTGCACGCATCGTCATGTTGTTCTTCGGCTCGACGCGAAGATGCTCGGACATCGCGTACGGACTCGTCAAGGGCCGGGGAAAACCTTCGACGCCCGCGCCCGAGCGGCTCGTGGAAACGGCCGGAACGTCGCAGTGCCGCGATGGTGCACATTGCGGCTTCTGACGGTGCGGCCGATGTTGTAGGCTTCCGGCTGCCGAGAACCCATTCTCGATCGTCCACGCAACCTCGGGGGGCAACGATGACGAAGCGGACGCAGCGGATCCTTGCGCCGGCACTCCTGGCGCTCTCGCCGTTGACGCAGGCTCAGGAATGCGACCGCCAATGCCTGATCGACCTGGCCGACGACTACGTGGCGGCGATGGTGGCCCACGATCCGTCGCGCGTGCCGCTCGCCGAGAACGTCAAGATCGTGGAGAACATCGAGCGCATCGAGCCCGGCGAGGGATTGTGGGCCACTGCGGCCGCCGTCCCGACGTCGTTCGTCATCCACGTGCCGGACCCCGTCGCGCAGCAGGTAGGGTATCTCGCGGTGCTCATGGAAGATCGCGACGGTGATCGGATCCCGATCGAGCTCGGCCTGCGCCTCGAGCTCGAGGACGGGCGGATCACGGAGGCCGAGCACCTCGTGGTCCGAAATCTCAATGAGAGCAGCCTCGCAAACCTTCGATCCCCGCGCGCACCGCTCGTCTCTCCCGTCACGGACGAGGCCTATCGCGATTCGCGGTCACGCCTGCTGCACATCGCGGCCTCGTACTACGACGCGCTCGACCGCAACAACGGCTCGCTGGCGCCTTTTGCGGACGATTGCGTCAGGTTCGAGAACGGCAGACAGACGGCACGCAACCCGGTCGCACGCGATCCCTCTCAAGGTTTCGGGCTGGTCGGCTCACTGGGATGCGAGGCGCAGCTCGATACGAATACCTTCGAGTACATCACGAGCATCGACAATCGGCGCGTGTCGATCGCCGACGAGGTCAACGGCCTCGCGTTCGGCCTTTCGCATTTCCGCCACGCGTTCGAGACCCACGAGTTCCCCTTGTACGGCGTGCCGGGGCAGAGAACGCGCGTCATGGACTTCGACCCGTTCGACCTGCCCGCGATGCACATCTTCAAGATTTGGGGCGGGCAGATTCACGAGATCGAAGCGATCGGCATCGTCGTGGATTACATGTCGCCGACCGGCTGGGAGTAGCCGGCGGAGGAGCTCAGCGGCGCTGAGCTCGCGAGCCGGCGGCCGCGTGAGGCCCGACCGCTACTCCGCTCCGATCGGCTGAGCTTGCTCTACGCGCGTCGCGTAGTCCTGGTAAGCGGGTATCGTTATCGCCGCGATCATGCCGATCGCGAACAGCACCGGAAAAATCAACGCGGCCAGCTTGACTCCGAGCGTATTCGGAGGGGGCGGAGGACCGTAGTCGTTCGCTCCTTGAGTGCCGCGCCCGAACAGCAGATAGAGGCCGACGGCGACGTTGACCAATGGAACGAACAGCAGCAGCGACATCCAGCCGCTGTGATTCATGTCGTGCAGGCGCTGCATCGCAAACATGACCGCGAAGACGATCGAGGCGATGAAGACCAAGCCGTAGCCGATCGCGATGCTGGCGCCGACCGCATTCGGCTCGAGGCCGAGAATCACGGCGAAGATCAGGCCGACGACGAAGTAGATGGCGACCGTGAACAGGCTCACGCGAGCGAGATACCTCAGCCGCCCGGCGCGGCCGCTGAACGAGAACACGGGCGAATCGCCGACCTCGTCGGTGCTTTCGACGGTCAAGCTGCTGCTCGGCGCCGCATAGGGATTGGCTTGGACCATGCGCTCATATCCTCCCGGTGAGCAAAATTCCCCGGGAAAGTAGCAAAATCCGTCTCGAATCGTTAGCAGCGGATGAGAATATTGTGACTCGTGTCGGCCGAGCGGGAGCGTCACGGCCGCGTCAGAGCAGCCCGGCCCGCTTGATCGAGAGATACCGATTCGCGATGGCCGCGGGCAGCTCGCTCCAAACGCAGTCGTCCACGTAGACTCCCCGGGCGCGCAGCAGATCGTGCGCCCCGCGCCGCTTCTCGAGGTATTGGGCCGTGCTCGCGTGCAGCAGCGCGTCCTCGAATCCGAGCACGCGGCGCGCGAGCGCCTCGTCCAACGCCGCCTCCCTCAAGCTCGCGAGAATCACCAAATGCCGCCGCTTCAGGAGGCCGATCGCCGCGACGAGATCGTCCGTGTCCTCCTCGCGAACGTTCGTGAGCAACACGACCAGCGAGCGTCTTCGCTGCTTCACGGCGAGCTCCGTAGCCGCCGCCAGGTAATCTACTTCGTGCGGCGCCGGCTGGACGTCGTAAACGTGGTTCAGCAGGCCGTTGATCGCCTGCAAGCCCTTGCGCGGGGGATACCAGCTTCGATCCGCGCCGAGAATCATGACGCCCACGGAATCGCCGCGGCGGAGCGCGATGTAGCTCAGCAGAAGCATCGCGTTCAATGTATGGTCGAAATGGCTGAGCTCGGCGTCCTTGGCCAGCATGCGCCTTCCCGCGTCGATCATGAACAGCACCTGCTGATCGCGCTCGTCCTGGTACTCGCGCGCGATAAGACGCGATGTTCGGGCGGTCGCCTTCCAGTCGATCGCCCGCACGCTGTCCCCTTCGCGGTAGTCGCGAAGCTGATGGAATTCCGTGCCTTCGCCGCGTCGCTGCCGCAAGCGCATGCCCGCGAGCTGCAGCCGGCTGTCGACCTCGTACGCCAGGAGCTTCGAGATCGTCGAGTAGTTGGGGTAGACGCGCACCGATTGCGCATTCGGCACGAATCGCCTGCGCCACCACAGGCCGAGCGGCGACGCGATGCGGAGCTCGACGCCGGGAAACGTGAAGAAGCCGCGCTCGGTCGCGCGCAGCGAATACCCGACGTCCTGAAAACGGCCCGGCGCGACGGTCGTCTGTTGCGGCAGGTCGCGAGCGGCGAAGGTCTGCGGATAGTGATCGAAGATTTGCAGGCGCAGCGGCCGGCGCGCCGTATCGTTGCGAACCGTGATCTTGACGTCGATCCACGTGCCGAGCGCCATCGAGCGCGGAAGATCGCGTTCCACGGCCGGCGCGCGCACGCGCGCGTGCACGGCCGCGTCGGCCGAGGCCGCGGCGAGCAGCACCAGCGCCGCGAACGGCCAGATGGCGGCGACGCGCGGGTCGAGCCCGGCGAAGATGCCGGCGAGCGCAAGCGCTCCGGCGGCCAGAAGCAGCGGGCGGCGGGGTATCACTGTCGCGGCGCGCTCACCTTCTCGAGAAGGTTTGCGAGGATGTCGTCCGGGTGGTAGGCCTCGATTTCGAGCTCGGGCGCTAGCGCGATGCGGTGCCGTAAGGCCGGAATCGCCACCTTCCGCACGTCGTCGGGGGTCACGAACGCGCGCTGCTCGAGCACCGCGGCCGCTCGCGCCGCCCGCACGATCGATATCGGGCCGCGCGGCCCGGCGCCCATCCGGATGCCCGATACTTGCCGCGTCTCGCGGGCGATCCGCACCGCGTAGTCGATCACGGCCGGCGCCATCTGCGTGGCCGCGACGAGCTTCTGCGCCGCGATCACATCCTCGGCCGTCATCACCTGCCTTACATCGTCCACGTGCAGGGATTCGCCCACTCGGTTGTTCGTGACGGACTCGACGATGCGCAGCTCGACGTCGTGGTCCGGGTAGTCGATCAGCACCTTGAACAGGAATCGGTCGAGCTGTGCCTCCGGCAACGGATAGGTTCCTTCGTGCTCGACCGGATTCTGGGTCGCCACGGTCATGAACGGCGCCGGCAGCGGCAACGACTTGCCTTCGATGGTGACCTGGTTTTCCTGCATCGCCTCGAGCAGCGCCGCCTGCGTCTTGGCCGGCGCGCGGTTGATCTCGTCGGCGAGCAGCAGGTTCGCGAACACCGCGCCGCGGCGCAGCCGGAACGTTTCCGACTGCATGTCGTAGACCGCATGGCCGCTCACGTCGCTCGGCATCAGATCCGGAGTGAATTGAATTCGCGAGAACTTCCCGCCGAAGGCTTGCGACAACGCGCGTACGAGCAGCGTCTTGCCGAGGCCGGGCACGCCTTCGAGCAGCACGTGGCCGCCGGCGAGCAGCGCGATCACGACGGCGTCCACGACGTCGGCATGGCCGATGAACGCGCGCCCGATCTCCGCGCGCAGCGCCGCGATCTTCTCCTCGAGTAAGCGATGCGCTTCGGCGCGTTCCGTCATAGCTCGTTCCTCATCGTCTGCAATGCTCGGATCCGGTGAGTGAATTCCCGCGGCCGCATCTCGGCGCGCGGCCCGAGCGCCGCCAGCACGGCTTCGGCCGAGAGTCCGGTCATCCTCGCGATCGCCGCGGCTTGCTCGCGGGCCGGCATTCGACCGATGCCGGGGTGCATCGCCTCTGCGCGGCGGAGCATGGCGGCCGTCGAGGCCGCGACCAGCGTGCCGGCGCCGTCGTGCCGCCAGACGAAGCGTCCGGCCGCCGCGACGTGCTCGACGATCGATCGACGCGCGGGAGCGGCCGGTGCGATCGCGGGCCCGAACCGCGGCATCACCGACCACAGCCAAAGGAGAATCGCCGACACGATCGCGATGACGGCGTACGGGAAGCGCGTCCAGATCAGCTGCCAAAGCGGCGGGAATTCGGCGCCGTAGACGAACCACACCTTGCCCGGCTGGATGCGTCCGGCCACGGCGTCGAGCAGCAGGCGGGCGTGATCGTATTGGGCAAGGAACGGATTCTCGAACCACGACGATCCGGCGATCACCGTGACGAAGCCGCCGCCGTGCCGGCGGCGGACGGCAACGAGGCCGTGCTCGTCCGCGAGCGTCGCGCCGTCGAATCCGAGCCCGGCGCCGTCGGGACCTTCCGCGGCGAGCTCGAGACGTCGAACGATGCCGCCGACGACCCGATAGGCCGCGGTTTCCGACTCGCCGCTCCCGCCGGCGACGAGCACTCGCTCGCCGACGACAAACACGTGCCCGCCGGCGACGATCACGCGCGCGCCGGCCTCGGGCTCCGCGGTTGCGTCCGGCTCCGCGGTTGCGTCCGGCTCCGAGGCCGCATCGGGCTCGGCGGCCGGGTTCGCTTCCACGGCCGGGCCCGCCTCCACGGCCGGGTTCGCCTCCACGGCCGGGCCCGCCTCCGCGGCGGGATCGGCTTCCAGCGCGGGATCGGCCTCCACGAGCCGAAATCCGAAATGCTCGAACACGGCGTCCGTGTCGCGCGTCGGCTGCTCGGGCGGCAGGAGCACCAGATGGCCGCCGCTCGCCACCCAGGCGTCGAGGCGCCCGAGCTCCTCGGGTGCGGCGAACGTCGCCGAGGAGCGCGCGACCAGCGTGTCGGCCGGCTCGGGCAGCCACTCGCTCGGCTCGAGCGATGCCCGGGAATCGGCCTCGATCTCCAGCTCTCGCAGCAGCATCTCCGCGGCGAGAAACTCGTTGAATCTCGCCTCGCCCCGATACGTCGCCGGTATCTCCACGACGACTCTCTCGTGCGTCATGAAGAACCACGCAGCGAGCAGCGCGCACGCGGCGACCACGGCCAGCGTGACAAGCCACGTTCTCATCACGCCGTCCCGTAATGCCGCGGCCACTCGGCGCAGATGGACGATACGAAGTCGTCGCTCGGATCGCGTGCGCCGTAGGCGTACCACGTCCACGCCGTCACGACCTTGCGAAAGAACTCGGCCTTTGCCGCCTCGGCCTGCCGCTCTACCGCCGCGACGCACATGCCTTCCGTCGCGCTCGGCGGCAAACGCACGCCGAGGTGCTCGACCGCGGCGAAGACGCTGCCTCGATAAAGGAGGCTCATTGCGCCGCGCCGCTCGCCGGCGCGCCAGAGCTTCAGCACCTCGGCCGGAACGTCGCCCGGCAGCGTCTCGGCGCTAATCTCGCCGCCGGCGAGGACGACCCTCTGCGCGGACGGAGGCGCGGAGACGCGCGCCCGGAGGCTTCGTCGCCGCCGCACGACGAGGACGGCCCCGGCCAGAAGCAGCACGCCGATCAGAATCCACAACGCGAGCTCGACGACCGCCGACAACGCGCGGGTCAAGGTTTGGAGCATGGCCGTGAGCAGGCCCTCGGCGGCCCCCGGCTCCGAAACATTCGCGTCCCGCCGATCGATTCTTTGCCAGCGCTCGATCTCGCGCGTCACGTCGAGCGCGTCGCTCGCCATGACCTCGTCGACCGCCGGACGAACGGCCTCGTCGCCCCAGAACGGAAACCCCGGATTCTCGAGCATCTCGGCCTGTGCCGGCTCCGGCGCTTGCGCGCGCGCCGACTGCGGCAGAGCGATCATCGGTGCGAGCACGACGGCCGCGACGAGCACCGCGGCGGCCGCACGGCCCGCGCGCCGCTGGACCATTCGCCGGAACGCGATCTCGAGATCCCACGCCTCGAGCTCGGTGCGACAGTTGACGTACAAGCCGAAACCGCACCCGACGAACCACGGCTCGAGCGCGGATTGCGCGAGATAGCCGATGAGGAGCCCGAGCAATGCGCCGACTCGCGTGTCGCCGGTAAAAAACTGGCTGACCCAGCCTACCCCGATCGTCTCCTGATACTGCGCGGGCACCAACACGAAGCCGATCAGAATGACGCCGACGTACAGCGACAGGACGAGATGCTGATACGCGACCGTCACACCCGTGCCGTATCGCATGATCCTCGGGTTCAACACCTTGGCTCGAGCGTGCCTCCGCTTTCCGCTCATCCCCTCGAGCTGCGTCAACGGCATCGCGATCGAGCGCGCGAAGTGGAAGCGATACGGCGAAAGCAGAAAGATGCGATTGCGCCACGCAAGCGCGGGAAGCGCCTTCAATGCGGCCCGAGCGCTCGGCTTCTCGCCGAAGAGCCGGCGCGAGACGATGTGCAGCATCGGCCCGTCGGCGAGCGGCTCGAGCCACCAATACGCGAGGGCGGCGAGCGTGGGATACGGGGTATACGCGACCGCGAGCGCGGCGAGCCCGACGAGAGGCAGCGTGACGGCGAACCAGACGCGATAGATCGCGGCGGCATCGCGCCGAATCAGCCGCGCACCGAAGTCCGCTGCCTCCCACGCGCTGCGGGGCCGGAGCTCCGCCGTCACATGCTCAAGATCCACGGCCGAGCAGCCCGAAATAGACGATCAGCGCGAGCCACAGGATCCCGCCGACGAGGTATTTCACCCCGATCGGCGGCCAGGTGGTCGACGACCAGAAGGCTTCCACGAATGCGGCGCCGACGAGCATCGCGCTGCCCCCGTAGACGAGCGGCATCGCGTCGGCGGCGCGGTCGCGGATCGCGTGCCAGCGCTTCTTTCTGCCCGGCGCCGCCGCCGCGAAGCCGATCATGAGGCCGACGGCGCCGAAGATGACGATCGCCGTGAGCTCGAGCGAGCTGTGACCGACGACGAACGGCCAGAACGTCTCCGTGAACCCCGCGGAAGTGAGATGGCTCGCGAGCGCGCCGATGAACAATCCGTTGAAGCAAAGAAAGAAGATGCTGCCGATGCCGAAGAGCAGGCCGCTGGCGAACGTCTGGAAGCCGATGCCGACGTTGTTGTAGATGTAGAAGCCGAACATCGCGACGTCGGTCGCGGATTCGCGCTCGCGGCCGAGCACCCGATTCTCCGGGTCGTACATCGCCTCCACGGCCGAAACTTCGTGCGGCTCGAGCAGCGAGTAGACGAGATCGGGCTGTATCTGCACGGCGAGGCCCATCCCGAGGCCGGATCCGCCGAACAGCAAGACAGACACGGCGACGTACCGTCCGTGCCTGCGGAACGCGGCGGGAAAATCGTGAAGCACGAACTGCACGAGCGCGGCGAGCCCGACGGTTCGCGTGCGATAGAGATGCCGATGGCCCTCGAGGGCCAGGCGGTTCAGGTGCTGCTGCAATCCGAGGCTGTACCGCCGCGCGCGTGCGAGCGCGAGATGGTGGCAGAGCCGACGATAGAGCCCCGGGAACTCGCGGCCGATCCGCCTCGCATCGCGTCGCGACTTCCTGCGCCGGCTCGAAAGCGCGCGAATCGCCTCCTCGAGCTCGGCCCAGCTCGGCTCGTACCGGGCTTCGAACGCGTGCTGATTCATGATCGTCGATCCCGGCCCGCGAGCCAGCCCGCGTAGGCGCGGAGGCGCGCCGCGTTCACGTCGCTGAACACGGGTCTCAGGACCGCCGCGAGCTCCTCCGCACGCTCGACGTTGAGTCGGCCGAACCGCTCCCCGAAATCGACGATCGCCTGCTGCTCCTCCCGCGAAAGCGGAACGACTACCGGGAGCGGGTCGACGTCGTCGGCTCGCGGCCGCGGCGGCGTCGCCGAGGCTCTCGGTCGATGCACGACGACGGTGCCGGCGGCAAGGTCGCCGAGGCGCTGAAACCTGCCGCTGATCAAGACGCTGATGCATCCGAACGCGTAGCACCCGGGCAGCACGTCGACTGCGCGGATCAGGTTCCTGATGATCGATGCGGACCAGCCGACGGGTGTGCCGTTCCGGTTCACGACGGCGATGCCGAAGGAGCGTTTACCGGGCGTCGCGCCGTGCCCCAGCACTTCGAAAAGGACGTTGTAGAACCACAGCAGCACGAAGGTGACGACGAAGTAGACGCCGAGGCCGAATACGCCGAGCACACGGAGAAACATCGAGGCAAACAACAGCACCCCGGTTTTGATCCCGGCGTCGACGAGCCAAGCGAGCGCCCGAGGCGCGAGGCCCGCAAGCGGCAGCCGCAGCTCGACGCCCTCCGGCGTCGCGATGTCGTACGTCGTATCGAGCAGCAATCGAGGCGCCTCCGTCCGGCGGTGCAGCTCACGACGAGCCGCGCCGCAGGATACGGAAGTCGGGGCGAAATTTCACAGATCGGAGCGGACGAGACCGTGTCGAACGTCGCAGCTCCGGCAGACCACCGAATAGAGATAGAAGTCCCGGGGGACGCCGCGCGCCAAGCGATGCCCTCCGAGCATTCTCTCTCTCCGAAAACCGGTACGCTCCAATAGCGCGATGGACCGCTCGTTCGTCGTCATCACGAACGCCTCCGCACGACTGAAGGAGCCGGGACCGAATGCCCAAGCCATCGCCGCGCGTACGGCGGCGCTCATCAAGCCTAGGCCCCAGTACGCGGGAGCGAGATCGTAAACGAGCTCTGCAACGCGCTGCTCACGTTGCCAGCGCGTGAATCCACACGACCCGATGGCCTCGTCGTCCTGCGTGCGCGCGAGCGCCCAGCGCAGCGACTTCGGCTCGTCATAGTCAGCGATTATTTTTGCGACCACGGTAGTGACGAGCTCGGACGTGATAGGCGGCCAGCTCGTGTGCTCGGTCACGCGCGGGTCCGCCAAGTACGCATACCAAGCGGCCGCGTCAGTACTCCTGAAGGGTCGCAGAACGTATTCACCGACCGCCAGGGTCGGAGGGGTGAACGGCGGCATAGCCACAAGCTTGCAGGCGCGGGTCAGGAAGCGGGCGGCCCGCTGCAGCACCTCATCGACCGCTTCGGCCTCATGCGAAGTGCTCGATGTCACTGGGCATGCTGACCCATGAGTGCATTCGTTCCTCGTAGACCGAAACGCGCGGCGCCGGAAACGACGGATCGGCAAATGCGCCCACCGGTATCGTGACTGCCTCCGGAAAGGCGTCCGCGGTGTAGTACACGATGGCGCCGCACTTGGGACAGAATCTGAATGTGGCCTTCGTCCCTTCGTCTCCGACACGCTCGTACTCCGCGCTCGCGCCTGTGACGGTGACGGCCTCGCGTGGGAAACGCGCTTGGACGGCGAAAACGCTCCCCGTACGGCGCTGACAGGCCAGGCAGTGGCAAACGGATATGCGCACCGGCTCGCCCGAGACCTGCGCCTGCAACTGGCCGCAGCTACAGGAGGCGGTGCGAGACGGCGGAGGAGTCGTGGGGTGCATTTTCGCCGCCTCACTGCAACTATGTCGCTGTTTCAACTACAGCATGATCGGGATTGGGCGTCAACGACGCGCAAGTTGCGCGATTGCGCATCCTGCGGCTACGCTCCCCGCCATCACGCGAGAGGGCGAATCCATGACGACACGCCGATACACCGTCCGACGGAGGGCCATCTCCGGTGCGATCGCAGCACTCGCCGCTTCCGCGTTTGCGCCGCCCGCACCGGCGCAGGCGCCCATGTCATGCGATGCCGAGGCCTTTGCGCGGCTCGGCCTCGCCGGCACACGGATCCTCTCCGCGACGACGGTGCGCGACGATCCGCGCGCCGGGCCGCACTGCGTCGTGCGCGCCGTCGTCAACGAGCGCACGGGCACCGACGGCAAGCGTTACGCGATCGGCTTCGAGATGCGCCTGCCCGAGCAATGGAACGGCCGCTACTTTCATCAGGTGAACGGCGGCAACGACGGCGCCGTCGTCCCGGCCTACGGCAACTTGCTCGGCAATCAGCCGGACAACGCCCTCGCGCGCGGCTACGCGGTGCTGAGCTCCGATTCCGGGCACGACGGGCAAGCCAACCCCGAGGCCGGTCTCGTCGGCGGCAACCTGTTCGGTTTCGACCCCCAAGCCCGCGCCGACTACGGGTACGCGGCGAACGTCACGCTGACTCCGATCGCGAAGACGATCATCGAGCGCTACTACGGCCGGCGACCGCAGTACTCCTACATGGTGGGCTGCTCGAACGGCGGCCGTCATGCGTTCGTCGGTGCCACGCGGCTTGCAGACGAGTTCGACGGGTTCCTCGCCGGCGCGCCGGGCTTCAACCTGCCGATGGCGGCGCTGCAACACCCGTGGGACGTGCAGAGCTTCGAGCTCGTCGGCGACGACATCCGCCGCGCGTTCTCCCGCGAAGACATGCGAATCGTGAGCGAATCGGTCCTCGCGCAATGCGATGCGCTCGACGGCGCCGCGGACGGCATCGTCGGCGCACTCGCCGAATGCCAACGGCAGTTCGACGTCGAGCGGCTCGTTTGCCGCGACGGCGGCCCCGACAGCTGTCTCGACGCGAAGCAGGTCGAGGCGCTCCGGCGCTCGTTCGGCGGGCCGCACGACGCGGACGGCCGCGAGCTTTACGCCTCCTGGTGGTACGACGGCGGGCTGGGCTCCGAAGGCTGGCGCGCGTGGAAGCTCGAAAGCCCGATCTCCGACCTCGGCGGCCTGCCGCTCATCGCCACGCTCGGCGCCGGCTCGCTCGCGCACGTCTTCACGACTCCGCCGACGCGGCTCGAGGGCACCGCCGCGAGCCTGCTCGGCTACCTTCGGGCGTTCGATTTCGGGCGCGACGCGCCGAAGATCTTGGCAACGACGGACGCGTTCCCCGTTTCCGCGATGGACCTGATGGCGCCGACCGACTGGCGCGATCCGAAGCTCGCGGAGCTCCAGGCCGAAGGCGGCAAGCTCATCGTCTATCACGGCGCGAGCGACGGCGCGTTTTCGATCAAGGCGACGATCGACTGGTACGAAAAGCTGCGCGCCAACAACGGCGGCGACGTCAGCGACTTCGCGCGCTTTTATCCCGTGCCGGGCATGGGGCATTGCAGCGGCGGCCCGGCCACGGACCGATTCGACCTGTTCAGCGTGCTAGTCGACTGGGTCGAGCAAGGTGAGGCGCCCGAGAACGTGACCGCCGTCGTCCGCGCCGACAACCCGGAGCTGCCCGAAGGCTGGAGCCCGACGCGCTCGCGGCCGCTTTGCGACTGGCCCCAGGTCGCGCGCTACGACGGCACGGGCGATCTCGAGTCCGCGGCGAGCTTCCGCTGCGAGTAATCGGAGGACCAACGCCGCAAGCTTATGCTCGGCCGGCCGCGGCGTGGGCTTGCGGAGCTACGCGGCGTTCTCGACCAACCTTTCCCAGCGCGGATTGCCGCGCAGCGGTCGAAGCAACGGCGAAAGCAGCATCGAAATCCGGTAATCGCCCCACCGTATGTGGGCGTAGTCCGCCGATGACGCCGCGTCGCTGCGAATCCGCTCCTGTCCCGCCTCGAGCCAATCGAAGGCCCTGTCGACCTCTCCCCAGTAGGCGTACACCTCGGCGAGCCGAATCGCGTCGATCTCGTCGTAATCGGCGGCGAGCCTTCGGAGAGCGGCGCGCGCGCTCTGGTGCCGCCCGCGGGCATGCTCGATCAGCGCCAGGCCTTGTTCCCGGTCCGGCCCCGGCGGGGTGTGCTCGACCACGGCCTCGGCCTCGTCCACCTGCCCGAGCAGAAGCAGAACCTGAGCGAACGTGGCTTCGAGGCCGATGCCGCCGGCGGCATCCGTCGCGGTCGGCGCCGGATTCAATTCCAGCGCCTCCAGTAGCGCTGCCCTAGCCTCTTCGAAGCGTCCTGCGGCCGCCAGATAGGCGCCGAGATTGGACTGATAGACATAGGCGGCCGGATCGAGCGCCACCGCACGCTCCTGCAGCTCGATGGCCTCCGCGAGTCGGCCCTCCTGGGCGGCATTGCCGGCCGCAACGGACAACGCCAGCGGATCGTTCGGATCGAGCGCCAGAGCGCGGTGGTGCTCACGCTTGGCGGCGCTCGAATCTCCCGCGTTTTCGAAATAGTCGCCGAGCCGCGAATGCGCTTCCGGCAGCTCCGGGTCGAGCGCCAGCGCCTTCTGCGCGGCTTCTCGTTGCTTCGCGAGCGCTTGCGCCCTTCCGGGGCCGCCCCGCGCGAACTCGAGCCCGTAAACTGCGGCGAGGCCCGCCCACGCTCTCGCGTCGCCGGGCGCGAGCTCGAGCGCTCGAAGGTAGTATTTCTTCGCTCTCTCGACGTCGCCCGACGCGCGCCGATAGTAAAAGAAGCGCGCTTTGAGATAGCGCTCGTACGCGTGCGCCTCGGCCGGCGTCGCAGCGCGGGGCCGTTCGAGGTCGAGCCTCACCTGCAACGCGTTCGCCACCGACGCGGCGACGCGTTCCTGGACGGCGAAGATGTCGTCGAGCCCGCCCTCGTAGGTATCCGCCCAGACCTGCGCGCTGTTGGACGCGTCGACGAGCTGGACGGTGACGCGGATCTGATGCCCCGACTTGCGCACGCTCCCCTCGAGCACGTGCGTCACGTTCAGCAGCCGGGCGATCGTCGCGACATCCAAGTCCTTTGACTTGAAGGAGAACGACGACGTGCGCGCGATCACCCGCAGCCCCGGCGATTGGGCCAGCAGGTTGACGAGCTCTTCGGCGAGGCCGTCGGAGAAGTATTCCTGGTCGTGCTCCCGGCTCAGGTCGGTGAACGGCAGCACGGCGATCGACGCACGCACCGCGGCCGCTTCGGGCGCCGATCCGGCGGGAACGCCGGCCGTTCTGACGTTCCACCACCCGGCCGCTCCCGCGACGAGGAGAACGATCGCCGCGCCTGCGATCCAAGCCGACCGACTCGGCCATCGGGAAACGCCGGCCGCGCTCGCGTCGCCTCGCGGCCGGCGCGGCGCGCAAGCGACAACCGGAGCCGCCAGACGATAGCCGCGCCCCCGGACTCCGGCGATGTAGCGCGGCGCTCGGGCCGAATCGCCCAGCGCCTCGCGGATGATTCTGACGCGCTGGCTCACGGTCTCCGGGCCGACGACGACACCCGGCCAGGCGCGCTCCATCAGTTGCTCGACCGACAGCACATCCGGCGCGGCGCGCACGAGCGCCAGCAGCAACGCGAACGAGCGCGGGGAGAGCTTGATCTCGGTGTCGCCCCGGGCGACCGATTGCCGGCCGACATCGATTACCAGATCGGCGACCCGGTAGCCTGACACTTCCGGTCTGCTTCGGCCTGCGTCCTCGGGTGCCATGCCCAGCGCCGCCTCGCTCGGCGCTGAAGTTCGGAGGCGGAGGGACCCACGATGTTACGACGAGGTGCGCAAAAGAAAAGCGGCGGTGACTACGGGCGTGTGAGCTCCGCAGATCGCTGCGACGCACGCAGCGCCGAGGCGGGCAGCCGCCCGGCATCGTGCGCCGGGCGGCGCTCGAACGGAAGCCTACTTCGGCGGCACGCTCGCACCGGCCAGCACGGCGGCCGGTGACCTGCCCTGGTGAAGGGCGGTCAACATCGGATGATTCACGGCTCCGACGGCGCCTGCGATCGCGTCGTCGCGGCAGCCGTTCCACGCGGCAAACCGCCTGAGATCGGCGTTCGCGGGCCGCGGCCCGCACACTCTGTCGCCTGCCCGCTGGATGCGCCGGTACAAGGCCTGCACACCGGATGCGGAGGCCATGTTCAGGTCGGCGTAGGAGACCGCGATCTGCGGACCGCGCGGGGGCGGCGCGTCGGTCAACGCGTAGCGCGGAGCGATTGCGAGCACGGCGAATGCGAAGAAGCCGAAGACGAGTTTCGATGCATCGAGGCGAGCGTTCATGGTGGTTCTCCAGCGCGGTGATGGGATCGAGCGGCCGATACGCTACGGGCCACGCCGCGGCGATGCATGAAGAGCGCGTTAATTGTTCGTGACGATTGCGTGAAACGAGCACGAGCGTCCGGCTTCACGCTCGCCGGGATCGGTTTGACGTTCCGGGCACGGGGTACGAGGACATTCGCGTCAACGGATTGCGAACGGGCATCGCCGCGAAGGCCTCGCAACGTGACAAGCTCGAGCGCCTGGCGTGCTACGTTGCAAGGCCACCGGTGGCCACCGAGCGGCTGTCGCTGACCGAGGGCGGAAATGTGCGCTCTGCATTGAAGACGCCCTATCGTGACGGTACGACGCACGTCATCTTCGAGCCCGAGGACTTTATCGCGCGCCTTGCCGCACTCGTGCCGAAGCCCCGCGCGCACCTGATCCGCTATCACGGGGTGTTTGCGCCGGCGAGCCCGGATCGGGCCCTGGTTGTGCCCAGAACGCGCGCCGCCCTCGCCAGTGAGTGCGGCGAGGCATCCGTCACCGACCGGCTACGGGCCCTGACTTGGGCGCAGCGCCTCAAGCGGGTATTCGCCATCGAGATCGAGACGTGCCGGCGCTGCGGCGGCCGCCTTCGTGTGATTGCCAGCATCGAGGAGCTCACGACGATCGAGCGGATTCTCGAGCACCTCGGCCGGGGCGCGGAGCCCGCCAGCCTGGGGTTGCACTCTAGTCCCAGCCGAGAGCCGACGAGCGCGCGCGGCCGAGTCGGCGCGGCGGCCCTGGCCAATTCCGAGAAACCGTGCGCCGGAACCACGCATCCGTGCCGAATTTCCGGTTTGCCGCGCAAAAAAACGGTAATCCGCGTACTATGCCGTGGGATAGGATGGCTGCCCCCGGTGGATCGACGGCATGACGAGAAGTGACCTTTTGATCGACCTCGTGCGCGCTGGCGTCAAAGGCGACACGGACCGACTGCGCACGGTAGCCGCCGCGATCGCCGCCGATGAGAGGGCAAAGAAGCATGATGGTGTAGCGGATCGAATTGCGCGGGCTCTTGAATCGGCATCCACATCGAACGGGAACGCCTTGCGTCGCGTGCCACGCAGTGACGGCAGCACGGGAATCGTTCGCCGCGAGCCGTGTAGGCCACTAGCATTGCTGCACCTCGCGACACAAGTTCGTTCAGCCTGCGATGAACTAATTGAAGAACAGAGGCGCGCCGATGTTCTTCGGGCACACGGCCTGGAGCCTCGTCATCGGGTGCTTCTGTCGGGTCCTCCTGGGAACGGAAAGACGTCCCTCGCCGAATGCCTGGCATATGAACTGTCGTTGCCATTCTTCGTCGTGCGGTATGACGCCGTCGTGACCAGTTATCTGGGCGAGACCGCGCAACGCCTTCGGAAGTTGTTCGATTTCGTTCAAATGCAGCCATGCGTTCTATTTTTCGATGAATTCGACGCGATCGCGAAGGAAAGAGGTGACATCCACGAGACCGGAGAGATAAAGCGAGTTGTCACTACGTTTCTGCTCCAGCTTGATGATCTGCCTTCGTACTGTGTCGTTGTAGCGGCAACGAACCATCCCGAGCTTCTCGATCGCGCCACATGGCGGCGGTTCCAACTGCATCTTGAGCTCGATCGTCCGTCGAACGAGCAGCTGCAAGCCTATTTCGCAGGGCGGCTAAAGGAGTTTTCCGAACCTCCCGGTTACACCGCTAAGCGCCTTTGTTCGGTACTGCGTCTCACAAGTTTTTCCGAAGCTGAGAATTTCTTCTCGGACCTTCACCGGCGCTGGGTGTTGAATCAGGGAGCAGTTTCACTGCGCACCGTAATCGACGATCGTGTGCGCGTGTGGCGCCAACGGCCCAGCAGCCCTGAGAGCACAACCGACGATGCCCGAGCGATCGATCCTTCGACTAGCCAATCCACGTAATGCGCAGCGGCAGACCGGGGCACCACGGAAAATCCCCCGTGCAAAGGGTCCGGGGAGGGAAAGGCAGGGACAGCGCTTCCGACGAGCGTTCGACCGGCTAGCTCAGGCACTGACGACAGACGATCCAGCGGTCGAGCTTCGTCGAGACCCTAACGGCATTGCGCCAGAGCGAGCACTCGTATTCGTCACGGCGGCCGCAATTCAGAACTTCGCTCGAGTCGCCCGCGCCGCCGGGCTCGAAATTGTCTTGGAGATGGAGCGCGACCCGATTGGACCGAGCGAAGATTTCTTACCAGCCAAGGGTACTGAGACGCTGACGCCAACTCTATACGCGACCATCCCGACAATCGAGGCTTTCAGAGACATGCTCGGCATGTGGCGCGCATACCAGCGTGGTGACGACGCGCCGCACGGTTTGACGCCGTGGTGGAATCTCTTCGATCTTCTGATCGAATTGCGACCGTGGGGTCCGCAAGATCGATTTCCTGAAGGAGTGCGAGCGGCGCTGCGCGATCGACTCCCTCTAGACGACGATGAGGAAGTACTTCTCGAGCTAGAAGTGGTTCCCCGCACAGCCCACAAAAGAGAGCGGCATGGCGAGCAGAGACGGAGGAGAGAGTACGCCAGCTGGGCGGGCGCGTGGTGGATCGTAGCTCTATCGTTGCCGATGACTTTGTGTATGACGCATTGCTCGTTGGGCTGAGCGCTCGGGTGACTCGTGCGCTCATCGACGACCCGTTTGACGTCAGTGGCCTTGCCATCCTAGACGGGATTCAGTTCATTCTGCCCCAGACAATCGGCCTCGCTCCGCGAGCAGACGATGGACCGCCCAACGAATACGCGACTGAGCTGCTACCGAATCCCGATGGGCCTCTGCGGGCCGCGCTGTTCGACGGTACCCCTGTGGCAGCTCACCCTAGTTTGGCCGGCGGCGTCGTAATCGAGGACGTGCACGGACTGGTTCCAATGACCCCAGTTGAACAGCGCTACCACGCCACGAGCATGGCGTCGCTGATCCTGAGGGGTGATCTAGTGGCGGATGGAGCGCCCTTGCGTGAGTCGCGGATCGTGAGCGTGCCGTTGCTGGTCCACGCTGATGGTGACGAGCGGTCACCTCGGGACCGGCTGCTCGTCGATTTGATCCACGTCGCGTTGGTTCGGATCTTCTCCGGTGCGGAGGCATATGCGCCAGATGTTTTTGTTGTAAATCTAGCAATTGGCGTTTTCCAGTCACGGTTCGCCGGGCGCATTAGCTCGCTGGCGCGTCTAATAGACTGGTGGTCGGCAAAAGAAGGCGTGCTGTTTGTTATTTCCGCGGGCAACGTCAGCGAAGAACTTCTTCTCGCATACCACCACGCCGATTTCGAAACCGCAACCGTAGAAGAACGGAGGGCGGTCGTCGACGCCTTTTTGCGCGAAACTGTCTATGAAAGGTCTCTTCTTGCGCCAGGCGAGGCCCTAAATGCCCTAACCGTTGGTGCGGTCTCGTGTGATCTGGCTCCCGGTAATCCACCAATGGTTGCCGGAATCCTGCGCATCGATACGGACGACGACGATCTACCTGCCGTGTCCAGCGCTATGGGGCTCGGACCGTTCGGAGCAATCAAACCCGACTTCTTGACTGTTGGGGGAGTGCATGAAGTCCGCGTGTATCCCTCGCGGCAGAGCACCCGTTTGCGCGTATTGTCCCCCTCACAGCGCACGGGGTTGCACGTGGCTTCGCCAAACCTGGCGTTGCGCGTTCCCTTTCAAAGGACTTGCGGCACAAGCTGTGCGGCAGCTTTGACTACGCGCGCCCTTCTCCAATGCGCGGAGGCTCTCACCGAAGAGGGTGGCCCGTATGAGGGCATTGAGTTGTCGCGACGCGACGTCGCCCTTCTAACACGCGCGTTGGCCGTGAATGCATCGAAGTGGCCAGAAAGTGCGGAGCGCCTTTATGCCGCCGAGTACGCGAGGCTAGGCCTTCATCAGCACCGCCGCGCGAAAGCGGAAGTCGCTCGCCGTTACGGGTACGGCGTCCTAGCTCCTGAAATGATGATAGAGGCCCCTAAAACCGGCGTGACGCTTGTGGGATTGGGTGACGTGAGGCTCGATCAAGCGAAGATATTCGACGTACCGCTCCCGCCGTCGCTGTCGGCGCGCAAAGTACCTAGGTCGCTGCGCGTTACGATCGCCTGGTTTTCGCCAGTCACCCTAACGCGCGCGCGGTATCGGATGGCTGCACTCGAAGCCGTGGCAGCTGGACACGACGGCGAAGTAGATGAAGAACGCGATGACGGCTGGTACCTCAAACTTAAGTCTGTTGGGCCAGGCAACAACATGATCGGTCATGGAACCGTTTGGTCGCGCAGACTTGTTGCAGATAGTAGGACAACGCCGACGTATGACGAGCACGCGACCATGCCGATAAGAGTGCAGTGCAAGGATGGAACGGGAAATTTGGACCCGGATCTCGACATTCGTTTCGCGATCGTCGTGACCCTCGAGATCGAGGCTGAGGTGGAGTTCGACGTGCGCGAAGAAGTTCGTCAGCGGCTCGGGGTTCGCGTTCGTCCACGAGGAACGTGAACGGCTCAAGGTGGTGTTGAACGAGAGTACGTACTACGCTTCGCTCATCCTCCGTGTCGCCTCCGCGCTCAAAACGGGCTGGCACCTTTTGTTGTCAGCTCGAGCCGCGATCGGCGAACGGCGGTAGGGAGGTTTTGCTGCCGTTAGTAGCACTAGCACCGCTAGCTCTATGTCCCCTCAGGAAGTCGGCGCCCAGTTCGGTCTTGATGCTGCTCTGCTGAAGCAGATCAATTGGAAACTAGCGCTTGCGCGCATCGTTCACGACCTACGATCGGATTTCATCTACGCACCGCACATCAACTTCATCTACCGCAAGTCCCAACATCGGCCATTCGCTACGTTTTGAAGCTCGACGTGGCGAATTGCTTCGGCTCGCTCAATCAGCACAAACTCATCAACGTGCTCGAGGATGCCGGGTACCCTCACGGGTTGGCATCAAGGCTTGAAGCTGTTCTTGCCCGCTACACGGGTGAGCGCAATTCACGCGGTATTTTGCAGGGAATGTTTCCCTCAGATCTGTTCGGAAACTATTACCTCGCGCCTATCGATCTTATGCTGAAGGAACTTAATGTGCCCTCGGCTCGCTACGTGGATGACATATATGTAGGAACGTCGATGAGGGCGAGAAGGTGCTTCGCGCGATCATTCCGGCCTTGCGCAGCTACGACCTTGTCCTCAACGAGGCCAAGTCATCGATCATGCCGAAGGCAGCACTCGTGACAGAGGAGCCCGATCTCGAGCAGCTGTTTTCCGATGCCTTTGATGAGGTGGCGAGCGAAGTCGACGACGACAAGTCAGCAACTACATCCAAGCTGCGATTTTCTACTCATCGCGGACGTGGCCGCGGGCCGAGCGTGCAACGGCCAAGGCGAGCTGGAGTGGGCATGGTGTGCTCCACGATCTTCTGACACCAGTGGCGTCCTCGACGGCAGGCAAGAGTAAGAAGTAGTCGACAGGCGGTATTCGGTACTCCGGAAGCGAATAGTGCGCAGGCGGGAGCGTCGGTGCCCTTCCCAAACGGGATTCGTGCCTTCTGTCCGCCTGCGTCAGGCCGCCGTTGATCTGAAACGTTGCTTCGGAAGAGCAAATTGCGCCGAAGCAAGCCGCATCGGACAACCGGCCCATGATGCTCCTAATGTTATCGCGACCGAGAATGTCGCCTCTAACCTCAAGGAACGTCAGATGAAGCCCGCCTGCCTTCGGTCCCTCGATCTCGTTCTCCTCTCGGCCGGATCCGCCTTCGCGCATCACAACATATCGGCGATGTTCGACTTCAACCAAGTCGTCACGCAAATCGGCACGCTTGCGGAGCTCGATTGGCGCAACCCGCACATCTACATCTATGTCGATGTCGACGAGGACGGCGCGGTCGAACCCTGGTCGTTCGAAGGGCCGCCGCCGGCTTCTTTCGAAACCGCAACGTCGACAGCCCGCATTCGAGGGGCCTATCGGCCAGCACCTCACCGTCGAAGCGAGCCGCGCTCGCAACGGTTCGATGTCGGGCTAGATCTGACAGGTCACGCTCGGCGACGGCACGGTCGTTTCGGCCCGCCCGCAGAACTGCTGAGCCGCTCGCGGCAAGCGAGCGCTCGGTGCAGCGGCGGAGCTCGCCGGCTCCGGCGCGAGGCTGCGATCAGCGTGCGGCGATCGCCGGCGCGAAGAACGCCCAGCGCTCGCCCTCGGGGTGACGGAAGATCACGCGTGGCGGCTTCGGCGCTCACGCCCCCGGCCGTCGAGATCACGACCGAGTGCATCGCCCCGTTGTTGCGGTACGCACCTCCCGCCCGGGCTCGGCGGACGCCCCTTGCAGGCTCGCTCGCTCCGTGCCAGCTCACATAAGGGCCCTTATACACACTATCCGCATCGTAGCCTCGAGCGACATCGTGACCGGTTTGTTGCCGACCCGAAAGGTAATCGTCTTGCGCGAGTGGAGCTTCGTCGCGCCCTGTGGCTGGCCGAAAGCTGGACAGCCGCGCTAATCTCCCACTCACGGATGTTGGGCTCGATTCAGACCATCGCGGGGGGAGGGGTATCGCCATGAGTCGAAGGTCTCGCTCGGTCCTGCTTGCATCGCTGGTTCCGGTGGTCCTGCTCGGCGGCGCATTCGGCGTCGTCCAGGCCCAGAACGCAAGAGCGCCAGCAGTCCAGGCGACAAAATGGTCCGATCCTGCCACTTGGCCAAATCACAAGGTTCCGGCCGCCGGCGACAAGGTCATCATCGCCAAGGACCAGCACGTGATCCTCGATGTCAGCCCCCCGGCTCTGGGCGGTCTCTCCATCGACGGCAAGCTCACCTTCTCGAACGACGCCGATCTGGAGCTGACCACGGAGTGGATCATGCTGCACGGCGAGTTGGAGATCGGCACCGAAGCCCGTCCACACACCCGCAACGCGACCATCACCTTCGTCAACAACGTCCCCAATGAAGCCGTGATGGGCGGCATGAACGATCGCGGCATCATGATCGCGGGCGGCACGCTGAGCCTGCACGGCGATCGGACGAACGCCTGGACGAAGCTCTCGGCGACGGCCGAGAAGGGCGCCACGCAGATTCAGGTTCTCGATGCCTCGGGCTGGCGCGTCGGCGACGAGATCGTGCTCGCGTCGACGGACTACGATCCGCGCCAGGCCGAGGTCCGCAAGATCACGGCGATCCGCGGCAACACGATCACGCTCGACAAGCCGCTCGAGTACATGCATTTCGGCAAGATTACCTTCGACGTGGACGAGCGCGGCGAAGTGGGCCTGCTCACGCGCAACATCAAGATCCAGGCATCGGAGGACGCCGAGGAGTCGTACTTCGGCGGCCACATCATGGCGATGCCGGGCAGCGAGATGTACGTCTCGGGCGTCGAGCTCAATCTCATGGGCCAGCACCTGACCCTTGCCCGATATCCGATTCACTGGCACCTCGTCGGGGATGCGAAGGGCCAGTACATCAAGAACTCGGCCATCCATGACACCTTCAACCGCTGCGTGACGGTGCACGGCACGCACAACGTGAGAATCGAGAACAACGTGACCTACAACAACGTCGGTCACTGCTTCTTCCTCGAGGACGGCATCGAGCATGGCAACGAGTTCGTCAGGAACCTGGCCATCCAGACCAAGTGCCATCCGGCCAAGCCCTGCCAGCCGGTCAATCTCGCCCCAAACGGAGAGAGAAGCTTTGCGAACGAGAATCGCCAGGCTTACAGGGAGGCCAGCTTTTTTGGCGGGGACACCCTGCTGCCTTCGGACAACACGGTCGCGTCTTACTGGATCACGAATCCGGACAACACCTTCATCGACAATGTGGCCGCCGGTTCCGATGCGAACGGCTTCTGGATGTCGCTGCCCGAGCACCCAATCGGTCAGTTCGAGGGCGCGGCGATCGCGCAAGCGATCTGGCCGCGCCGCACGCCGCTGCGCGAGTTCCGGGGCAACGTGGCCCACTCCAACTACGACGGGTTCATGTTCGACCGGAACATCAATGCGGAAAACACCTTCGGCTTGGCCGGTCCCTCGTACATGCCCAAGGAAAACCCTGCCGACCCGAACAGCAAAGGCGTGGAGGCGCACTTCGAGAACCTCACCACCTACAAGAACCGCAATGGCGGCGTCTGGGGCCGAGGCGAACTGCACGTCTTCAGGAACCTGAAGTCGGCGGACAATGCCATAGGTTTTACGCATTCAAGCGGTTCCTTCGGCGATGACTTGTTTACGTCACGGGTGGTCGATTCGCTGTTCGTGGGCGAAACCGAGAACGTCGGCAACCCCGGGACGCCGGAGGAAAAGGCCTACGGCCGCAGCCTGCCGAAGCCTCTGATTCCGGATTACCCGATCCACGCCTATGAGTACTACGACTATCGTCATGACGTTGTTAACACGACCTTCGTGAATTTCCAGGGCAACGAGCTGCGCGGATCAGGCGCGCTTACATGGCTGTTGTATACGGGCGCCGGGGTTACCACCGAAAACACCGTCAAGGGTGCGAAGTTCGTCAATGCCAAGCCCGTGTACTTTCCGAAAATCGACCCGAGGTTCGATAGTGACAACCGGAATGCCGTGGCCTACCGGAGCCTGGCGATCCACGACCTGGACGGTTCGACGACCGGCATCCCTGACTCCTATATCCTGCTCCACGACGGCGAGAACGACAGCGTCGCCACGGACGACACCTGCGAGATTCATCCCAGCTGGAACGCCTCTGTGTGCACGGGTGATATAGGACGCATTCGGTTCAGCATGCCGAGGCCCGGACCCACGAGGGGGGCCGTTCTTGCGCTGCCCGATGTTCCTGTGCGGTCAGCTGCGGCTGCGCGGGGGGGCGCTCCTGCGCGGGGGGCCGGTCCTGCGCGGGCGGCTGCTCCTCAACAGCCAATTACCCTGAGCCGCAATGGCAAGGACTTCCAGATCACGGCCAACCAGAGCACTGTGCGCGCCGGCACCGAGATCCGCGTGAAGACCGAGAGACCGGAAGTTGCCATCAGTTTGACTGAAATGGCCGAAGGCTCATGGGTCGTGTTCGAGCTGCCGGGTTTCACCAGCGCGACCTCCGGGAAGCAGCAGGACAGCCTCGACGCCCTGCGCAAGGCGACCGAGACTTCGTATTTCAAGGGTCCGGATGCCGTCTGGGTGAAACTGGTAATCCCGACCGCCCCCAAGGGCGTTGGCAGGGACGAGTTTGGCCCGTTGGTCACTCAAACCAGCATTGTGGTACGACGATAAGCAAACGGCGAGAACGTCCTCTCGCTTCGCGAGATGATCGGGCAGCAGCGGCCACGTCGTGAACAACGAACCTTTGTGCGCGAGCGTCATGATGTCGAACGGCTCGATCGGGCGCCGCCAGACCGGCTCACGCGCATCCTCGCACCTAGCGGACCGTCGCCGCACATGGATGTGCGGCGCCGAGCCGCATGGACACTCTTTCGGCGTTGTCTCGGGAGAGGCCTTCGAGGCGCGGCCGCCGCCCACCGCGACACCCACACGGCCAAAGTGAGACACGCCCCGGCGCCGAACGCTAGTCGGCTCGCAGCGCCACGATCGGATTGATGGCGGTAGCACGAAGCGCCGGCCCGAGACAGCCGAGCACGCCGCCGCCGACGAGCGCGAGCGCAACCCCCGCGAGCATGAGCGGATCGGCGGGCGCCGTCTCGAACAGGAGCCCGCGCCGGACACCTCTCCGGGATAGCTCGCGGTCAGGTAGGCTTCCGGCGTGCCTTCGAAGTCCTCGGCTGCGAAATAGGTGAAGCCTTGCTCGCGCAGGCGGCGCAGCAGGGCGTGGAGCAATGATCGATGCTGCGGCTCCCAATGCATTTCCTGCAGGATGACCGCACGATGCCGCGTCGCGGCTTCGACTATCGTCTCCACGGCATCGCGAAATTCGAGGCCGCCCGTATCTTCGCAAACCACAGCGCTCGGAATTCGGCCTTCACGCTGAAGCTCGGCGACGAGATCCAGGCGTCCGGTCATCGCATAAGCGAACGCTTGGTATTGAGAAAAGGCGGACGTCGGCGAGCCGCGAAAGCGATCGGCCGTTCCTACCGCTTCGAGCCAGTTCTCGGCGCGAATCGCGCGGATCAGGGTCTGCGTTGCCGAGACCTCTTCGGCTTGCGAGAGCGGCTCGGTCCATCGTTGGGCCGAGACCGGATCGCAGAGAACCAGGAGCGCCGAAATCGACAGGAAGTGAATGGTGCGAGCCGCACTCCCGGGTCTTCCCTGGGCTTCGCGCATCAGGGTCTCTCCGTTTAGGCGCTGCTTCCTACAGATATAGCAGGATCTACTATATCCGTATGCCACCTGCAAACCTGCCCGCTCGCGGCGAAGACGACGGGATGCGCCGAGTTGCGCTTCGGCGGTTCGCGCCTGTTCTTGTTTTCGGATGCAGCAAGAACGAAGACGGCAAGATTTACGTCGGCGCGAAGGGTAGAGTGCTCGTCAACCGATCGCCCGAGACGTCGGACGTCGAGTGGACTCGAACTCGGCTCGCTATTCCGCCGTGAGATTTCCTGAGGTCGCCATGTATCTTTCACGCAGCTCGATGACGCCGTTGGACTTCGGAGGCCTGCGCATCTTCGACTACACTGCAGGCCGCACCGAAAGCTCCTCCGTCGCGCTGATCGAAGTGCCGCCCGGCGTTCGGCACCCGCAAGCATGGTCCCGCCGATCGGACAAATACTACGTCGTCGCGGCCGGGCAGATTACTTTCGTTCTGGACGGAACCGCGCACGTGATGCGCGCCGGCGATTTCTGCCTCGTGAAACGCGGCCGACGGTTCAGCTATGCCAACGAGGGTGACGGTCTCGCGACGCTCTTGCTCGTTCACACGCCGAGCTTCGAATTGACCGAAGAGGTGTTCGTCGAGGACTGAGCAGCATCGCACCGGCTCTTCGCGCCGACGGCCGGGGCGCTCTGCTTCGGCGCGCGCGTCCGGAACCGAATACCCGTCAGGAGCGCGCAAAGGTTCGCCGCGACGGAGGCCGCGAACATCGTGAAGGCCATGGGCCGCAGCGTGCCGTCGAAGAAGAATCCGGAGATCGCGCCGAACACGGACGCCATCGAAAACATCAAGGTCGTGTAGAGCGACGAGGCGCTGCCCGCGAGCGCGCCGAAGTGCCGGATGTATTGCGAGGAGCCGGCCGGGCCTGCGAGCCCGAAGCTGCCGACAATCACGGCGACCGAGACGACGACGACCCAGATCGAATGCGCGCCTAGCGCGACGGCGAGCGCGAGAAACAGCGCCGCGCCGAGCTGAACGGCGAGCCCGAGGCGGAACTGCCCGGGCGCCTTCGCCTGCGTGAGGTAGCGCATGTTGTAGAGCTGCGTCGCGACCATGCCGACGACGCCGATGCCGAAGTAGAACGGAAAGGCCGTCTCCGAGACGCCGAAGTACTGGATGTAGGCGAACGACGCGTTCGTGAGAAACGTCATGAAGCAGCTTGCGCCGAACGCCATCGCGATCGCGTAGACGATCGGCCGCCGGCCGCCGTCGTCCTTCTGCTTGAGGACGTGCGCGCATTGCTTGAGCGTGCGCAGCACCGAGAGCTGGCTCCAGCGGCCGGGCCGCGTCTCGGGGACCGCGACGAGGTAGTAGGTGCCGAGGGCGCCGGCATACGCGGCCTTGAAGAAGAAGATCGACGGCCAGCCGAAGCGCAGCAGCGCCGCGCCGAGCGACGGCGCGATGACGGGCGAAGCGAGCATCGTGAGCAGCACCATCGCCATGCGCTTGCCGAGCTCTTCGACGGGATAGACGTCGCGGACGATCGCCATGCAGATCACGGTCGAGAAGCCGCCGCCGATCGCCTGCACGAGCCGCAGCCACTCAACTTGCTCGGCGCTCGTGGAGAGGCCGATCGCGATCGACGCGGCCGCGAAAACGCCGAGGCCGATGAGCCCGATGCGCTTGCGGCCGATCTGGTCCGAGAACGAGCCGCCGAAGAACTGGCCGAGCCCGTAGCCGACGAGGTACAGGCTGATCGTGTTGTTCATGGCCACGATGCCGACCCCGAAGCTCTGGGCCATGGCGGGCATGGCGGGCAGATACGCGTCGAGCGAAAGCGCTCCGAGCGCGATCAGCGCGCCAATGAACACGATCAGATGGCGCGGCAGCTTCTGTGCCGGCGCGGCCGTCGCCACCGGTGGCCACCGAGCGGCTGTCACTGACCGAGGGCGGGAATGTGTGCTGTGCATTGAAGACACCTTATCGTGACGGTACGACGCACGTCATCTTCGAGCCCGAGGACTTTATCGCGCCTCGGCAACGTGCGCGAGATTCTCTACGCGTTGTTCGCGGTGACGCTGCTCGTGCTCTTCGTCGCGTGCGCCACCGCGGCGTGCCTCGTATCGATACGGCTCGAGCAACGGCAGGCCGAGCTCGCAGTGCGACGCACGTTGGGCGCCACTCACGGACGCATCGCGGTCGACGTGGCCGTCGAGCTGTCGTTGCTCGCCGCGCTCGCGACGGCCGCTGGTGTTCTGCTCGCGCGGTTTTTCGTCGCGATCGCCCGCCCGCTTGCGGCCGGCAGCCTGCCGCGCGCAGAAGACATCGCGATCGACGGCGCGACGCTGACGTTCGCGGCGGTCGCGGCCGTCGCGAGCATCCTGCTCGCGGGCGTTTCGCCTTTGGTGCGCGCCCTGCGCGGAGGCCCGCTGCAGAGCCTGCGCGGCGAGATGAGTCGCGAGGTGCGGGGAAGCCGGCGCATTGCGGCTCTTCCGGCAATCGGCATCGGCTTGTCGGCGGTCGCAGTCGTCACGGCATTGGCGCTCGTCATGAGCTTGATCGAGCTCGGTCGCGTCGAGCCGGGGTTCCGGGCCGAGAACATCGCCGCGTTCGTCGATGCGCCGCCCGGATTCATGCGCACGCTCGAGCAAGCCGTCGAGCGCGCCCGCCCGCTGCGCCCCATCAGCCGCAGCTTCCCGAATACCCGCAGAAGGTGGCGGCGCTCGCTTACCCGTATGCGATCAACTACATTTGTCTACGCGATGACGCACTGAGCGTCGGTGGCCGGGACTCGAGGACGCCTGCTGCGCAAGGAGAACCAGATGCCGCTTCAAGTCATCGGCGCAGGCCTCGGCCGGACGGGCACGATGTCGCTCAAGCTCGCGCTCGAGCAGCTCGGCTTTCGCGCTTGCTATCACATGTCCGAGATCATCGTGGAGCCGCGGCGCTGCGCCGACTGGATCGCCGCGGCCGAAGGTCGCGCCGATTGGGACCGCGTCTTCGAGGGCTACGCCGCGACGGTCGACTACCCGAGCTGCCGATTCTGGCGCGAGCTCGCCGAGTTCTATCCGAGCGCCAAAGTCGTACTCTCCGTGCGCGATCCGCACGACTGGTTCGAGTCGACCCAGGCCACGATCTTCTCGCCCACCATGCGCCGGCACATAGAGAATTCGCCGCTGGCGAGCTTCTTCGACGCCGTCGTTTGGCCGAGTCTCGACGGCCGGCTCGACGACCGCGACTTCATGGTCGAGGCGTTCGAGCGCCACGTGGACGAGGTCAAGCGAACGATCGCGCCCGAACGCCTGCTCGTCTACGAAGTCAAGCAGGGCTGGGAGCCGCTCTGCGAGTTTCTCGCGCTCGACGTGCCGGACGCGCCGTTCCCGCGCACGAACTCGCGCGACGAGCTCAGGGCCATGATCGGCGCGGGGCCCGGCGAGAACGACGTTCGCGCGCCCGACTTCGACGAGATCGCGGCAGCCGTCAAGCAGCGGCTGCGCGGAGGCCCGGAGGGAGGCTGATTCCTCCCGCCCTGGCGCCGATCGGTCCGAACAGACCTTTGTCTCGCCACGGGCTTACCGCTAGGATTCCGTGGTCCTCTTCGAGGAATGCACGATGAAAAGAACCCGCGCACGTGTCGCGGTACCGCCGCGCGGCTGCCGCGCATTCGTCGTCGCGCTGCTGCTCGCCGCTGGGCCGTGCTTCACGCCGAGCGCCTCCGGGCAGCCGTCCTCCGGCGCAGACGGCACCGAGCTGCTGACGATCGACCACTACGTCCGGCACGTGTCGACGGCACCGGCCCTCGAGAGCGAGATCGCGCAGCTGTACGTCCGCGAGCGCGTGGCCGCCGGCGTGCTCGCGCGCACCGCCGGCTTCGGCGAGCGCGTCGTGCTGTTCGTGCACGGCGCCGGCACGCCGGCCGAGGTCGCGTTCGACGTGCCGCACGAGGACTACAGCTGGATGGCGTACCTCGCCGCGGCCGGCTACGACGTGTTCTCGATGGACATGACGGGCTACGGCCGCTCGACGCGCCCCCTCGCGATGAACGATCCGTGCAACCTCGCGCCGGAAGCGCAGCGGGCGTTGATCCCGCGCACGCTCGACGCCGAGTGCGAGCCGAGCCGTTCGCGTTCGCTCACGACGATCGCTTCCGACTGGGACGACATCGACGCGGTCGTCGAGTATCTGCGCGCGCTGCGCGGCGTCGAGCGCATCAGCCTCATCGGCTGGTCGCAGGGCGGGCCCCGCGCGGGCGGCTACGCCGCTCGCCATCCCGAGAAGGTCGCGAGGATCGTGCTGCTGGCGCCGGCGTACACCGCGAATTCGCCAGCGGATCCTCCGACCTGGGTGGCCGCCGGCGCGGGCCTCGACGCGGCCGCGGCGGGCGGCGCCGCTCGGGCCGCGGGTCGGGCAGCGAGCGAGCCGGCCACCGACGTCTCCGCGTCCGCGCGTCCCGCGGACGCGCCCGCCGTGATGACCTCGCAGTCGCAGGCCGACTTCGTCGCGAACTGGGACCGTCAGGTCGGCTGCGCCGACCAGTACGACCCGGCGGTCGCGGCGGCCGTCTGGTCGGAGATGCTCGCGTCCGACCCGGTCGGAGCGACCTGGGGACCCGGTGTGCGGCGGGCGCCGCGCGTGCCGGTGTGGGGCTGGAACCGCGACGTCGTGAGCCGCACGCAGACGCCGATGCTGTTGGTCGCCGGCGTGCACGACGGACAGGTCAACCCGGATCGCGTGCGCCTGCTCTACGAGCACCTCGGCTCGCCGAGCAAGGTGCTTCTCGACCTCGGCTGCGCGTCGCACAACGCGATGTGGGAGCGCGTGCACGGGCTACTCTTCCGCGCGTCGCTCGAGTGGCTCGACCGCGGAACCGTCGACGGCATGGAACGGGGCGTCGTGCGGCTCGGCTACGAGTGAGGACGCTCGCCGCGCGTCCACGAAAGCCTCGCCGCGGGCAGCGCGAGGGAACCGCTCGATGCCTGCAGGCTAGAAGCGCAGCACCTTCGCGTAGCTCACGAGCGGCAAAGCTCGAAGCTCCGCGAGGAGCGTCTCCGGCACCGGCATGAGCGGTCGAAGCCGGTCAGCGTGCTTCCAGGCCGACGCCCGCGCCGACTTCCTCTTCCGCGTCGGGCGAGTCGTCGACGGGACCGCCTTCCAGAACACCGGGACTCGAGGCGTCCCGAGACGCGGCCCTCGCGATCAGGGCGAGCTGCCGCTTGTCCAGCCAGCTCACGATCGCGCTCAGCTGCGCGAGGTCGTTCTTCACTTTGTGAGCCGGCATCTCGCAAATGCCGAGGCCCTGGTCGGCGGCGTGCACGAAATTCTGGCTGTCCCGTAGAGCCGCGATCATCGGAATCCTCAAGCTCGTCAGAAAGCGCATGAGCATGGAGAAGCTCTTCGTTCGCTCCCGGACGCGGTTCGCGACGATCGCGAGTCGCCGCTCGTTTCGATCCACCCGTGCATCGAGTAGCAGCTCGGCGATGAATCGCGTGCCGGCGTGAACATCGATCGCGGAAGGCTGAATCGGCAGCAGGATGCTGTCGGCCACGTACGTATAGGCGTGGAGCCGCTCGTAGGAGATCGCCGCCGGGAGGTCGATGATCATGACGCTCGAGTCGGGATGCCCCTTCAGGGTCAGCAGCGCCGACGCGTAGACGCCTTCATCGTAGCCTCGCATGCCGTGGATGACCGGGCGGTCGGCCGGACGCTTCTCGAGCCAGCGGAGACCGAAGCCCTGAGGGTCGCAATCGACGAGCGTCGGCGCGGCGCCGCGCAGCGCGTAGTAGCTGGCCAGGTTGGTCGCGAGCGTCGTTTTGCCGCTACCGCCCTTCGGATTGAGTACGACGACCCTGTGCAGACTGGTGGGACCCGTTGCGCTGCTCATCGTTCGTCCGACCTCCCACGTCGAGGCAACCCATCGATTGCCGCCGGCACGAAGACGCGCTCTTGTAGTCGAGAATACTCCGAGCACGCTCTAGATACAACATCTAGTAGCAACGCGCGCGTGGGACGCTAAATATCGATGCGGGCGATCACACGAAGGCGGGGTTCCACGGCCCGTGGAACCGCGCGGACCCCACGGGACGGCCGGCTCCCGTGTTTCCTCTGCCGCCGCTCAGCGGCCCTTGCGAGGCCGGATTCGCATGCCGCGTCTCGCGCAGCGGAGTGAACCGATCGTCGCCGAGCGATTACCTTCGGCCAGAGAGAGTTCGCTGAACGGACCGCTACGTCAAGGCAGGCGTGGCGTCCGCGGACGGCAAGCGGTGCTCCGCGCGCAGCAGCCGCTCGATGGCCTCGGCGGCGGCGTCCGCGCCGCCCTCGCCTCGCACGACGGCCGCAATCGCCTCCGCCCGCGCGCGATAGGTCCCGTCGAGCAGCCGCTCGAGCTCTCGGGCCACGCGCTCCGCGCGGTACTGCCTGGGCGGCAGCTTTCGTGCGACGCCCAAGCGGCACACGCGCAAGGCGTTGTCGGGCTGATCGTGGCTGTGCGGCACGACCAGCATCGGCCGGCCGCTTCGCAGCGCCTGCCCCGTCGTGCCCACGCCGCCGTGATGAACGATCGCGCTGGCCCGTCGGGGCCGTTGTAGAACGAGAAGCCCGTAACGGCGACGTTGGACGGCCAGTCCGGTTGCGGCTCGGCGAGCACCTTGGAGAACAAGGCGAGCGTGAGCAGCGGCGAGAACAGCCCCTCGAACAGCGGATGGCGCCCGGGGGGCAAGCCGAGATCGGCCCGCAGCCTCTGCACGGGGAGCGTCCAGCCACGCGTCGCGCGCCGGCTCAAGTTCACGATCGCGCGCGCCACGGAGGGGCCGAGCTTGTTCGCGTGCACGAGCCACGGGGCGTTCGGAAATGCCGGCAGGTCGGTGACGGAGAAGAACAGCATGGGAGCGAGCACCGTGGACACCCACGGCAGCCCTTCGCGCTCCGCGAGCACCGGCGCGGCGTAGGTGACCGGGTGGCTGACCAGCAAGTCTGCGCCCCGCGCCGCGCTCCGGAGCTCGTCGTAGGCCTTCCGAAGGTGCGGCAGCATGAGCTCGCGCACGATGAACTCGCTGCCCCTCGACGGGTGCATCGCGCGCCCCGCAGTGACGGGCACGCGTCCTGCCGCAGAAGTCCGGCTTGCCACCGAACCGCGACAACTTCGACCGCGTCTACCCCCGAGTGCGTGCCATGCGCTACTCGGCATAGACGAAGCGGTCGAACGCGGTGAACCGCTCCCGCGCCGTCGAAGCCCGCACATGAGACTCGTCCTTGTAGAGCGGTCGCCCGGTCTCGTCCGCTACCTGGCAGACGAACGCGTCGCACAGATAGTCCTTCGGGTCGATGACTTGCGCTCCCACGCGGGCGGCGATGTCCGCGAGCCGCGCGTCGATGGCGGCCGTGGCGGCGGCCACTTCCTTCCTCGGCACGGGAGCGCCGATGTGCACTTCGAAATTCAAGCCGACCCGCTTCACCATGCTGCGCGGATCGAATGGCTTGCCGCGCGGTGAGGAGAGCACGAGATACACGCGTTTGCCGGGGGCGACGAGGTCGGCAAGGGCCGCTTCGAAACGCTGCAATGCACGGCGCCCGGCGGGCCCGTGCAAGTCCAGCAGACGGCGATCAGGATCGCCGACCGCGTAATAGTCGTCGCGTGCGATGAACCCCGGCCACGACGCGGCGAAAATTACGATCTCGACCTCCGGATGTCGCGCCGTCGCGAACGCATGCTCCACGAAGGCGTTGCACTCGTGTCCGATTCGTTCGAGGCCGGGCACGGGCGCACAGCCGCCCTCGGTGTCGAAGATAAGCGTCCGAAGCGGCGCTCGATGCTGCCGCGCGAGCTTGTCGATGCGCGGCAGATACTGCTGCATGTGACTATCGCCGACGAAGAGCACGGCGCGCTCCGTATCACCGACGATCGTCCGGTTTCCCCGAAACGCCCAATCGTCATAGGCGGCCGCGATCTCGGGCAGGAATGGCACATGCGAGGAGCGCGATCCGGCGTGGCTGCCGTAGATCACTGCGCCGCAGACGGCGAGCGCGCCAACGCTCGAGGCGAGTCCGACGACGACGCTGCGCGGGAGCCGAAGGGGACGAAGATGCCTGATTCGGCGCTCGACGAGCGCATAGGTCGCCGACGCGAGCGCTACGGCCCCGGTCAATAACGCGATCCGGGTGGACGCCGGCGGCGCGCCGCCGTGCAGGACGCGCGCATAGACGAGCAACGGCCAATGCCACAGATAGAGCGGGTAGCTGATGAGGCCGACGAAGACGAAGACACGCGACGCGAGCACGCGACGCTGAAGCCAAGGCTCCGGTCCGGCGGCGATGAGGAGGGCCGTACCGCTAGTCGGCAGAAGGGCCCGTGCGCCCGGGAAGCCGTGGTTCTCTTCGATGAGCACGAGACCGGCCAAGAGGAGCGCGGCGCCGGCCGCCGCCGCCAAGCCCGGGAGCCATGCGGGGCGCCGCCGGCGGACGGCTGCGACCCAGGCAGGATCGTGCACGTCCGCATAGGCGATGATGCCGCCCAGCATGAGCTCCCAGAAGCGGCTCTGGGGCAAATAGAACGCGGCCGACGGCGCCCGGGCGACAGAATGCACGTTGATGGCAAAGGAGGCGACCGCGAGGCCGAGAATGAGCCAGAAGATGCGATGCTGCCGATCTCCACGGAAGAGAAAGAGCAGCAGCGGCCAGAGAAGGTAATACTGCTCCTCCACGCCGAGCGACCACAGGTGCAGCAGGGGCTTCAGCTCCGCGGCCGAGTCGAAATAGTCCCCGGACTGCGCCCACAGCAGTAAGTTCGAGGCGAAGCCCGCGCCGGCCGCGACCTGTATGCCGAGATCCTCGAATGCCATCGGCAGCAGAACCCACCAGCCGAACACGAGCGTCGCGAGCAGCACGAGCGCCAAAGCCGGAAAAATGCGCCGAATGCGCCGCTCGTAGAAGTTTGCGAACGTGAACGTGTGGTCCTCGAGCTGGCGCAAAATGATGCGCGAGATCAAGAAGCCCGAGATCACGAAGAAGATATCGACGCCGACGAAGCCGCCGGGCAGGGCCGCGGGGAATGCGTGGTACACGAGCACGGACGACACGGCGACTGCGCGAAGGCCGTCGATGTCGGGCCGATACTCCAAATGGCTGGGTCGCGGCGCGCTCATATCACTTTTATTGCGCTCTCCGAGCGCGGCTCGGCGCGGGAGAAATGCTTCTCCATTGCGCCTGATTCTGAAGCTGCAACGTCTCGAGCTCCAATAAGTGACGACACCTAGCTCGGCTCACGTCGACGCGGAGGCATAGGAAGAAAATTGCGGCCGCTCTGCGGACGGGTGCGCCGAATCGAGGCGTTATGTCGGGACGCGGCTAGCACGGCGTAGCCGGCCCGCACCCAGATGCAGCTGATCGTCGCGGTAAAGCGAAGGGATCGGCTTGCCGTGTAAAACAGCGAAACCGAGCCTACTCGTTGCACGGTATAGCGCAAACTGTTGCTAAACGCCGACCGCGTGATCGCGAAAGATCCGAGAATCAGCAGCAGCCCGTCGACCGCAAGCTTCCAGGACGGAGAAGGATCGAAGCCGCGGTCGAGCCGTGCGGCGGCGTCAACGTGCGACGACGCGAACGCGCGGCGGCGTCAACCCGTCTCTTGGAGCACCGCGAAGAATCGCCGCAGTCGCGCGGCATTCGTCCCGGCATCGCCGACGCCGACGCGCGAAACGGAGCGCGCGTCGATCTCCGAGCCGCCGTCCGCCGGACGGATCCGAATCACGATGTCGTCCTTGAAGCGAAACCAGAACGTCGTGTCGGTCGCCTCGATTCGCCCTTCCTCCGGCACGGCCGCGACGAGGTCCCAGCCGAGCTCGTCGACCGCGGCGCGCGCTCGCTTGAAAGCCTCCGCGGGCGGCACTGCGAGCGTGACGGTCGTGAGATCCGGATACGCTTCGCGCGTGAGAGCGGCGAGACGCTCGGGAGTCATGTTCTGAGAGCGGCCGTACTCGGCGGTGTTCGCCGCGCCGGCGCGCAGCGGAAGCACGGCTTCGAACTGCGGCGGATCCTCGGTATCGGTGGAGATGTCGTGGATCGGGGGGACGCTCTCGTCGGGGCGGTACGACTGCGGCACGGCGTAACCGACCCACGCAACGACCGCGCCGGCGAACGCGAGCGCGGCGAGCCTCGCGCCGTTCCCCGTGCCGAGCGCCCTTGCGAGGACGAGCAGCGCCACGCCGACCGCAGCGGCCGCGAGCGCGACCGCGTCGCCCCATGCGTTCGCGACATTGAAAAGGAGCTGGAAACCGGTCCGGAAATCCCACAGCCCGAGCCACACGCCGACCGGCGCCGCGAGCGCGACGGCACCGACGGCCACGCCGGCGATCAGCGCAAGCCAGGCCAGGGCCGCGAGCCACGGTGCTCGTTTCGCCGGCGTGCCGCGGGAAAGCGCCACGTTCACAGCGGTACCTCGAGTGTCTCCCGCTGCCGATCATAAGGAGCGGGCGCCGGCCTTTGAAGAGCCGGACGAGGGAGCGAACGTTCCCGAGCGCGCTTGCGGGCGGGCGCGAGACCGCGACGGCCGCGGTTGTGCGCCTCCCGCACGCGCCTTAGCATCCTGCCGCAACCGGGAACGAACGAGCGATCAGGCGGCCGAACGCGCCTGGCCTCGACGACCAACAGAGGGCCGACCATGCGCCGATCGCCAACCGTCGCCGCGCTCATTGCATTGCTCGGCGTGCTTTCCGCGGCTAGAGGCCAGGATGTCGACGTGCCCGAGCCGCTCGCGCCATGGCGCGACTGGGTCCTCTACGGCGAAGAGTTCCGCGACTGCCCCGTGCTCAACGGTCGCATGCCCGGCGAGACGGCGAGCCACATCTGCGCTTGGCCCGGCCCGCTGAGCCTCACCGTCGACACGGAAAGCGCGCGCTTCTCGCAAACGTGGACGCTCTATTCAGAGGAGTGGGTGCCGCTGCCGGGCGACGCGGAGCATTGGCCGAGCGGCGTCACGGTCGACGGCAGCGCTCGGCCCGTCGTCGCGCGCGACGGCCGGCCCGCCCTGCGGCTCCCCGCGGGCACCTATCGCATCGAGGGCGAGATCGGGTTCGCCGTGCGCCCGGCGTCGCTCGCGATTCCTCCCGAGACGGGGCTCGTGACCCTCACGCTCGACGGCGAGGAGGTCGCGCGGCCGGAGATCGACGGCGGTACGCTGTGGCTCGGCCTTCGCCCGGATGCGGAAGCCGAGGAAGACAGGCTCGACGTCATCGTCCATCGCCTCTTGAGCGACACGCTGCCGATGCGTCTCACGACGCGCATCGAGCTCGACATCGCCGGGCAGCGGCGCGAGCTCGCGCTCACCGGCGCGGCCGTCGCGGGCTTCGTCCCGGAGCACGTCGAGTCCGAGCTGCCCGTGCAATGGAACGCGGACGGCGTGCTGCGCGTGCAGATTCGGCCGGGCCGGTGGGAGATCACGTTGCGGGCGCGGGCGCCCGCGCCCGTCGAATCCGTGACGCGAGAGGCCGTCGTCGCGCCCTGGCCCCCGGACGAGATCTGGAGCTTCAGGCCCGAGCCGCGCTTGCGCGTCGCCGCGCTCGAAGGCGCGGAACCGGTCGACGCCGAGCGCAGCGGCGTGCCGCCCGAATGGCGCGATCTCGCGAGCTACCGCGTCGCCGCCGAGCAGCCGATCGCCGTCGTCGAGCGCAGCCGCACCGATGCGGCGCAGGCGAATCGGCTCGTCTTGCGGCGCGACCTGTGGCTCGACTTCGACGGCGGCGGCTTCACCGCCCGCGACCGGATCGACGGCCGAATGTGGAGCGAGTGGCGGCTCGACATGGCCGCGCCGTACACGATGACGATGGCGTCCGTCGACGACGAGCCCTTGCTCGTGACGCTCGGCACGGAGCCGGGGCTCCAGGGCGTCGAGCTTCGCTCGCAGGCGATCGACCTCACGGCGACGGCCCGCTTGCCGAACGCGGGACGGCTGCCGGTCACCGGCTATCGCTCCGCGTTCGACGACGTCACGACGACCGTGCACGTCCCGCCCGGCTACCGCGTGCTCGCGGCGCTCGGCGCCGATCGTGCGCCGACCGTATGGCTCGAGCGCTGGCGCCTTCTCGACGTTTTCCTCCTGCTGATCGTCGGCGCCGCGGCCTGGAGACTCTTCGGACCCGCCGCGGGGATCGTCGCGCTGCTCGCGCTCGTGATCGCGTTTCACGAGCCGAACGCGCCGCGGTGGACGTGGCTGAACCTGCTCGTCGCGATCGCGCTCGTGCGCGTCGCACCCTCGGAAGGCCGTCTCGGCTCCGCCGCGCGCTGGTATCGCCGGCTCAGCGTCGCGGCCGTCGTGCTGCTGCTGATTCCGTTCACGACCGTGCAGCTGCGCAACGCGCTGTATCCGCAGCTCGAGCGGACGAGGCTCGAGCGCGGCCTGACGACGGCCGAGGACATCGCCGCCGTCGGCGGCGACGCGTTGTCCCTGGCTCGAGAGCGGGCCGCGGCGGGATCGGCGGCCGCGCCGTCGGCGGTCGACGAGATAACCGTCACCGCCAGCCGCATCATCCGCGGCGAGCTCACGCGCTATCAGCCCGGCGCGCTCGTGCAGACCGGCCCCGGCCTTCCGGACTGGGCGTGGACCCGCCATACGCTCTCGTTCGGCGGCCCGGTCGACGCCGGGCAGACGTTTCGCCTCGTGACGATCGGCCCATGGCTCGTCGCGCTGTGGCGCGTCGCGAGCGTCGCTCTCGCGCTCGCGCTGCTGTGGCTCCTCTCCGGCCGACCGGGCCCGGTGCCGCGTCGATGGCTGCGCGGCACGTCGAGCGCGGCCTTGCTCGCCGTCGCCGCGCTCGCGCTGCCTTCGCCTTCTCCCGCGCAGATCGCGCCCGGCGAGTTCCCGGCGCCGGCGCTGCTCGAGGAGCTGAAGCAGCGGCTGACCGCGCCCGCGGCGTGCCGCCCGGCTTGCGCCGACGCGACGGCCGCGCGCGTCGCGGTCGTCGACGACGTGCTGACGGTCGAGCTCGATCTCGCGCTGCAAGCGCCCTCGGCCGTGCCCGTGCCGGGCGCGCCCGGCGGCTGGCGCCCGTTCGAGATCGCCGTCGACGGCGATCCCGTCGGCTCCCTCTACCGCGACCGCGGCCAAACCGCGTGGCTCTCCGCGCCGGCCGGCGTGCACCGCGTGACGCTCCGCGGTCCCGTGCCGCCCGGGAACGGCGTCACGCTGCCGTTCCCGCTGCGGCCGCGCCGCATCGCCGTGGACGCTCCCGACTGGAACGTCGCCGGCGTCGCCGACGGACGCCTGCTCTCCGGCGCGCTCGAGCTGACCCGCCAACCCGAAGACGGCGACGGCGACGAAGGCGAGCTCGGCGGCACGATCATCGCGCCGTACGTCGACGTCGAGCGGCGCCTCGTGTTCGATCTCGACTGGCGGGTCAGGACGACCGTCACGCGCGTCGCGCCGGAGTCCGGCGCCTTCACGCTTTCGGTCGCGCTGCTTCCGAACGAGGCCGTGCTGACACCGGGGATCGAAGCGGCCGGCGGCCGCGCGACGGTCGCTTTCGCCGACGGCGAGGACACGGTGGTTTGGGAATCGCGGCTGCCGACGGCGCAGACGTTGACGCTGACCGCGGCCGGCGCCGATGCGCCGTGGACCGAGCGGTGGCTCTTCGAGGTCGGGCCGATCTGGCACGCGGAGTACATGGGGCTGCCGTCGGCCGCACCTCTCGATCCGGACCCTTCGCTCTACACGCCGGAATACGACCCGCGGCCGGGCGAGACGCTGACCGTCGCGCTCCGGCGCCCCGAGCCCGCGAGCGGCGACACGATCGCGATCGACACCGTCAACTACGAGCGCGACGTGGGTGCGCGCGTCTCGAATTCCACGCTCGAGATCACGTATCGCACGACGCGCGGCGGCCAGCACGTGATCACGTTGCCGGAAGGCAGCGAGCTCGACAGCGTTTGGATCGACGGCGACCCGGTGCCGCTCGAGCTCGAAGGGCGCATGCTCGGCATCCCGGTCACGCCCGGCGAGCACGACGCCGAAATCGAATGGCGCGAGCCGACGGGCGTCGGCGTGTGGACGAGCGTGCCGGTCGTCGATCTCGGCGGCGGCGCGAGCAACATCGAGACGCGGCTCGATTTGCCGCAGGACCGGTGGGTGCTCCTCGCGCTCGGGCCGCGGCTCGGCCCGGCGATCCTTTACTGGCCGGAGCTCGTCGCGCTCGTGCTCGGCGCGCTCGTGCTGGGGCGGCTCGCGGCGAGCCCGCTGCGCACTCATGAATGGCTGCTGCTCGGCGTCGGTCTCTCCACGTTCGCGTGGCCGGTGCTCCTGCTCTTCGCGATCTGGGCGTTCGCGATGAGCGCGCGCGGCCGCGTGGAAGGCCCGCGCTCGCGCGGCCGCTTCAACGCGATGCAGGTCGCGCTCGGCGTGCTCACCGTCGCCGCCCTCGTCGCGCTCGTCGGCGCTATTCCGGTAGGCCTGCTCGGCGCGCCGGACATGCACATCGTGTCGCCGGTTGCGGGCGGGCTCAGCTGGTTCGTCGACCGCACGGCCGGGCTCACGCCGGACGCCGGCGCCCTCTCCGTGTCGCAGTGGTTCTACAAAGCGGCGATGCTCGCGTGGGCGCTGTGGCTCAGCTTCGCGTTGCTGCGCTGGCTGCCTTGGGCGTGGCGGAGCTTCGCGCACGGCGGGCTTTGGGCCCGCAAAGCCGCGCAGTAGCTTTCGAGCGTAAGGGCATCGCGTACGGCGTTCTTCAAGGAGATGCCGGAGCGGAGCCTCCCGACAAGGAGGTTTCTACCGGCGCACCTGCCCGGAGCGGCGTCTCCCCGTCCAACCGCTGCTCGAGAGCGGCGAATTGAGCGGTGCGTTCGGACAGTGCTGCCATCGTCGGCGTGCTCTCGAACGCGTCGGCCTCGATCGGAGGAGCGCGCAGCTTCAGGTGCGCGAAGATGGCGCGGCGACCGCGCCCGATCGATGTCGCGAGCGGTCCCCCTCCGCGGCGCTCGAACGTCGCCGGCAGCAGCTTCAAGCTCACCCGGCCGCGCACGTTGCCGCCGATTGCGAGGATGCGATTCCGGTCGGCATCGACCTCGACGACGATGTCGCAGTGTGAACGCACGCCGACGCCGATATCGGCGCGCCGCTCGGCGATCGACCGATAAGCGCCGCGGCGCGCGCGACAGACCATGTCGCCCGGCTCGAGCACAAGCTCGCCGACGTCGTACGCGACGAATGCCGCGAGCGAATCAGGATCGTCGCGCGCTTCGATGGCTTGATCGATGTAGACATGGTGCGCAATGTGGCGGCGAAACCGATCCTCGCTCCCGAGCCCGCTTTCGCACATCACCCACGAGATGAATGCCGCGGACCACGGATCCCGCCACCGGGCCCCGATGCCGGCATCGTTCCAGATCTCGTTCTGTCTGCTCAAAATCCAGCTGCCGTCGGGCGTCGCCGACCAGTAGCCGGCGATCGAGCCGGCGACGCGGGCCGATTCCGCCGGATCGAGCCGCGAGAGGCGGCGCCACGACCAGCGGCGATCCCGCTCGCCATCGTCGTCGACGACGGTTTCGTTCACGACGTTGAAACCGAAGAACCCCCATTCCTGCACGGCGATGTCGACGATGCGCCGGCGGAGGCTCGCTTCGTCGTAGCTCGGGCATGCTGCGGCGGCGATCTGCATTCGGCCGGGCTCGCCCGTCACGCGCTCGGACGGCGCCGTGACGGCGAGTCGCTCGACCGGCAGCCGATCGAGCCTCAGCGTCTGCGCGCTCGCACCGCGTGCGAGCACGAGCCCGGCGAGCGTCGAGCACGCGAGGATTCCGCAACGGACGAGCCGAGCCGACATGAGCGCCAATGTAGCAAACCGGAGCGGGTCTTTCCCAACCCGGGGCGATGCCCAGCGAGACATGTTCCCGGAGGCGAAGCGCGCTCGTCGCGGCCCCATCGCAGACGCCCGCTTTGCGGCACGCAGCGCCTGCTGTACCCTCGGCCCCGATCGGCACCGGTTGCGGCGCTCCTCGAGCGGCACCGACGTTTAGGGGGAAGAACGATGCACGCGATCATTGCAAAAAAAACACTCGGCAGAAGACGGCTGCTCGCCGCCCTGGCGGCCTCGCCGTTGCTCGCGGCCCAAGCCGCCCGCGCGCTCGAGCCGGGAATCCGCCAGGGGAAGATCAAGCAGAGCGTCATGCCGCAGGTTTGGGGGGACCTCGACTTGAGCATCGAGGAACGCTGCGAGGTGCTTGCCGCGCTCGGCTTCGCCGGCATGGATCTGCCGCAGCCGGACGATATTCCCGTGCTCCAGGATTACGGCCTGACGCCCGCCTTGATGACGGGCACGGGCACGACGTTTCAGGACGGCCTCATTCGGCGCGAGTTGCACGATCGGATCGAGGAGGCCACGCACGCCGGCATCGACATGTGCGCCAAGGTCGGCTGCCCGAACCTGATCGCGCTGCCCGGCGAGCGGCGCGGCATGTCGCGCGAGGAGGGAGCCGATCACGCAGTCGAGATCCTGTCGCGCGTCGCGCCGTACGCGGAAGAGAAAGGCGTCATCGTCTGCATGGAGATCACGAACTCGAAAGTCGCCGCGGACAATCGCACTGACCAGGTCTTCGACGACATCAACTGGGGCTTCGACGTTTGCCGCCGGACGGGCTCCCCGAACATCAAGATCGTCTACGACATCTACCACGTCCAGATCGCCAACGGGGACGTCGTGCGCACGATGCGCGACAACCTGGATCTCGTGTGCCACGTCCACGTCGCCGGCGTTCCGTCGCGGGCCGAGCTCGACAACAGCGAATTGGACTATCGCTATATCGCGCGCGAGATCGTCGACATGGGCTACGAGGGCTTCGTCGCCCAGGAGTATCGGCCGAGCCCGGGCCGCAATCCGCTGATCAGCCTCGCGGTCGGCTATGACATCCTGACCGTGAATTGACAGTGACCTGAGATAGACCGCGCGCTTTCGCGAGGTCGCGGCGTCCGGCGAGCGGCTTTGCTGGGACGCCGCCGACGATGCAATCGCGCTCGACGTCGCGCGTCATCGCAGCCATGCGAGCTCTACCCATTGCATGCCGTGCCGCCGGCAAGATTCATACCGCTTCCGTCGACACATCGGAAATGCGTTTCGGAGATCAGGATGCCGGGCGCCAGCTTGCATCGCATGGAATCACGATCGAAAAAATTGCTATTGATTAGGTGAACGTCGCACTCGCGATATGTTGTTCGCTGCTCTGAACCGGCGTAATCTGCATCGACGATAAAGCCAAACCCGTCGAAAGGCGGGGGCGGAAAGCCCACGGGTCCTCGTTCCTTCGAGTGACCGTTCGGCCTGCTCGAAGGGCCCGAGACGGCCGGGTTGCCGAAGCTCTTCTCACTATCCATTCATCCTTGTCGCCGTCTGCTTCGAGCTTCGCAAGACGGCAGCGGCGTCTTCATAGGGGACAGCGCGATGGAACTCCAACGAACGGGCGTGCAACGGGCTTTCGTACCCTCCGTGATCAGCCTGGCCATGCTGTCGATTCCGCTTGTCGCGTCGAGCCAGCAAGAGGGGCAAGAGCAGCAAGCGCTGCAGCAACAGCAGGAGCAAGAGCAGCAAGCGCAGCAGCAACAGCAGGGGCAACAACAGCAAGGCCAGCCACAGCAAGGGCAGCAACAGCAGCAAGGGCAGCAGAGTCAGCAAGAGGAAGACGTGGCGCTCGCCGCGGCGCCGGGCGAAACGCCGGGGCAGGCTGCACCGATGATGCTGAACGAGGTCAGAGTCATTCGCGTCAAGGGCGAGCGGATGCAGGAATTCGAGGATCTCTTGAAGGAGCTCGGCGAGGCGCTTCGCGAGCAGGGTGCGCCCGGGTTCACGGTATGGCAGGTGGCGATCGGCGACCAGGACACGTACCACATCGTCTCGCAGATTCCGTCGTTCGCGGAGCTGGCCGAGATGGCCGAGAACCCGCCGATGCCGCCGGAGGAGTGGGCCGCCTGGATCAACCGAATCCAAGCCACGATCGATTCTCACGAGGTGGCCGTCGCGCAGGTGCATCCCGACCTGTCGATCATGCCGCAAGGCCAGCCGAGCACCGAGACGCCGCAGCTGATGATTCTCGTGACGCAGACCTTGTTGCCCGGCAAACGCCAGGAATACCAGACGTGGCTGCGTGACGAGCTCATGCCGGCGCTTCGCGAAGCGGATCTGCTCGGTGTCGTCGCCAACGAGATGATGTTCGGCGCCGAGGATCGCACGTGGGTCTTCGCCGTTCCGCTCGAGGGGGGCTGGGCGGCGCTCGATGAGCCGATGCCGCTCTATACCTCGATGGGTCAACAGGCCGCGGAGGAGCTGCTGAACCGCGGCGATTCGATGGTCGAGCACAGCGAGACGATCGTGCTGACGATGCGGTCCGACCTGTCGAGCCCGGGAGGCCCGGCCCAAGCGCAGCCGTCGCCCGAGCAGGGGCAGGGGCAGGGGCAGCAATAGCGGAAGCGTCGGAGCGGCAGCGGCACACAGAACCGAAAGCCGCATCGTGTGGGCGGCGGTCGATCGCGCTTCGCCGCGGCCCGCGCGTAGAGGGCTGTGTGGGTGGGCGTGGGCGCGCACGCGCGCCCGGCGCGCGTTGTCAGGTCCGGGCGCCGGGCCGGCAGTGCTTCAGATCAGGCTTGGGCGCCCGGCGCCGCCAGCTCGCGCCGGCCGGCGATCGCTTCCTCGGGCTCGTGGTCGCGGAGCGTCTCGAGGTGCATCAGCCGCCGGATGAACGGCGCGACGAGCATGACGCCGATGCCGGTCGCGACGGCCACCCAGCCCACCGTCGTATAGACGTCGAGCACGACTTCCTTGGCGGCGCCCTCGCCCGCCTTCTCGGCGCCTGTCGCCGCCGCGATCAAGCCGGCGGCAAAGTTACCGGTGGCCGAGGCGAAGAACCAGGTGCCCATGATCAGGCTTGCCATGTGCGCCGGCGCAAGCCGGTTCATCGCGGACAGGCCCACGGGGGAGAGGCAAAGCTCGCCGGTCGTGTGCAGTAGATAGATGAGGAAGATGAAGATCACCGGCGTGACGTTCTCGATGCCGACCGCGTACGCGCCGGCCACGAGAACGAGGAATCCGCCGCCGAGCTGCACCATCGCCAGCCCGAACTTCGCCGGCGCGGAGGGCTCGAGGCCTCGCCGCCCGAGCCACGTCCAGAGCCATGCGAACACCGGCGCGAACAGGATGATGTAGATCGGATTGATCGACTGGAACACGGCCGCGGGAACGCCGGCGCGATCCACGTACCGGTCGGTGAACAGGTTCAGCGACGATCCCGCCTGCTCGAACAGCGCCCAGAACAGGATCGAGCCCAGGATCAGGAACATGGCCGCGAAGATCCGGTCGCGGTCGTCGTGCGGCAGCTTCAGAACCGCATATCCGAGGACGTAGATCACGAGCAGCACGCCGAAAATGCCGAGCAGCCAGCCGACCACCTCCTGGAACTGGATGAGCGCCCAAATGCCGCCGACGGCGCCGACGCTGACCAAATAGAGCAGCCACTCGAACTTGATGCCGCCGACGCGCGATTGGAGGCGGGCCGGATCGCGCGGCTCGCCCTGGCCCATCAGCAGCGGCTTGCCCCACATGAAGACGATGAGGCCGAGGAGCATGCCGACGCCCGCGGCGCCGAAGCCGTAGCGCCAGCCGTACGTCTGCCCCAGGTATCCCGCGATGATCGTGCCGATGGCCGCGCCCAGGTTGATGCCCATATAGAAAATGGTGTACGCCCCGTCGCGGCGCACGTCGGTACGCGGGTAGAGCTGCCCGACGATCACCGAAATATTCGCCTTGAGGAAGCCGGATCCGACGATGATGAACGAGAGCGCGAGCCAGAAGACGTTGATCGCCGGGTCCGTCTGCCCGCCGGAGCCTTCCACCGCCATCAAGAAATGGCCGCAGGTCAGCAGCACGGCGCCGAACAGCACCGCCTTGCGCTGGCCGAGATAGCGGTCGGCGAGGTAGCCGCCGAGGACGGGCGTGATGTAGACGAGCGCCGTGTACGCGCCGTAGATGACCGACGAGCGCTCGTCCGAGAAAAGCCAGTGCTGCGTCAGGTAGAAGATGAGCAAGGCGCGCATCCCGTAGTAGGAAAAGCGCTCCCACATCTCGGCGAAGAACAGGACGAACAGGCCGCGGGGATGACCGAGGAAGGTCTTCTCGACGGCGGCGGAATTGGTCATGGCCATCGGGTTCACACTCTCCGATCGGGATCGGCGCTCATAGAGCCCCAACCTACCCCGAGAAGGGGGCCGTGTGAAGTGCCGCGACGATCTCGGTGCCCCGATGAACGGCGTATCGCGCGCCGAATCCTTGCGTTTTGACGATAATGAAGCGGTGACTCCGCCCCGGACGAGCGCGCAAGCTCTTCGAATCAGGAGGCCGAGCGCGGGGCGTCGGCCGGCGGCGGTCCCGAGGCCGATCGAGGGGCATCTGCCGAGGCCGATCCCGCTGCGCTCGAATCAAATCCATGGAGGAGCCGAGATGCGCGAGCTTACATGTTCCGAGCTTCAGTTCGTGTCGGGAGGAGAGCTTACCGAGGCGGAGGCGGACGTCGGGCTCATGACATTATCATTGATGGCGCTGTGCCCGACGCCGCTCGTGCTGGCCGTCGGATCCGCCGCGCTCATCTACTATGCGTGGTGTTGAAGCCGGCCCGGAGCTCGGCATGACGCGCGCGAGCACGATGCCGTGACCGCCGTTCGCCCGCGCGTCACGGCCCGGCTCGATCCGTCGATGCACGTCGCCATCGACGAAGTGGTACCGCTCGCGTACACGAAGCCTCCCGATCCGCATTACGACCTGCCGGCCTACGTGCGCTCGGCATCGGCCGTTCGCCGCCTGACGCGGCACCTCGTGATCGTGCAGGACGACGTGAACGCTTTCGCGATCTACGACCGCGAGGACGGCTATCTCTTCCCGATCATGCTGCCGCGAGGCCCCGGCGAGCGTCGCAGGTTCGACGACGTCATCGGCAACAAGCACCTCAAGATGGACCTCGAGGCGCTCGCGTTGCTGCCCGACGAGCGCCTCGTGGCGTTCGGTTCCGGTGCAAGCGCCACGCGCGAGCGGCTTGCCGTCGTATCGCGCCGACATCCGCCTTCCGTGCGCGACGGAGGGGCGCTCTATCGTTCCCTTCGCGAAGAGCGCGCCTTCGCGGGCGCGCAGCTGAACATCGAAGGAGCGGTCGTGGCCGGCGATCGGCTCCTGCTCTTCCAACGCGGTAATGGCGCTCTGCGCGGAGGGCGCGAGCCGGTCAACGCCGTCGGTGCGCTCGCCCTCGAAGGCTTCGTTCGTTGGCTGGACGGCCGAGGGCCGCCGCCGCCGTTGCTCGACGTCACGCCCTTCGATCTCGGTGAAATCGACGGATCGCCGCTCGGCTTCACCGACGCCGCCGCGACGGCGGACGGGCGCATCGCCGTCATCGCCTGCGCCGAGGACTCCCCGGATGCGCTGACGGACGGGCCCGTGCTCGGCTGCCGCTTCGGCTGGCTCGAGCCCGGCGGCGAGTTGCGCACGGCCCCGGTTCGGGAATGCGGCCGCGAGCCTCTCAAGCTCGAGGGCATCGAGAGCCGGCCCGGGACGTTGGGCGAGTTCGACGTCGTCGCCGACGGCGATCGCCCGCTCGAGCCGGCGCTGCTCGCGCGGCTGCGGGTGCGAGAGTAACCCTCCGGCCCCCGCGCCCGTGAGCGGTTTCAGCGGAGCCGCGCGGCCAGGCCGCTCAACGTCTCCGCGAGCCCCGCCTTCCGTTTTGCGACCGCGGCGTCGCCGTCATCCGCTTCCAGGCCGTCCGCCAGGGACTCGAGGCTCGCGGCCAGCGCGTCGTCGCGCGCACCGCTCTCGATGCGCGATTCGGCAAGGTCGAGCGCCCGCATCAGCTCCTCGATCGCCGGCGGCGCGAGCGCGTCGCTCCGCCGAAGCTGGTCGATGTAGGCGCGCGCCACGACCGGCTCGGCCGGCCAGGTCACGCGGAACTGCTGCTGCGGGTTGAAGACCGGGCCCTGATCCGCGACGGCCGCGGCGGCGATCTCGTTCTCGGTCAGGAATTCGCTCGGCAGAAGCGCAAGCACGTCGATGCCGCGCACGATCTCGGTGGCGTAGATCCTGCCGTTGTACCAGTAGGCCGACCAGAACCCGCCGACGACCAGCTCTTCTTCGTCGATCGGGCCGCGGTCGAAGAAGGCGATCTCGACGGGGTGGGCCGAGTCGGTGAAGTCGATCACCGAGATGCCGCCCTGATACCACGCCTGGACCATGATGTCCCGGCCCGGCACGGGAACGATCGAGCCGTTGTGGGCCACGCAGTTCTCGGTGTCGGCCTGCGGCGCCGAGAGCTTGTAGTGGCTGCGGTATTCGAGCTTGCCGTCGACGATGTCGTAGATCGCATCCGCGCCCCAGCTCAGCGGGTCGTGCGCACGGCAGCGCGGCCGGCTGCCGCCGCCCCATTCGTCCGTGAAGAGCACCTTGGTTCCGTCGTTGTTGAACGTCGCCGAGTGCCAGTAGGCGAAGCCCGTGTCGATCACCGCGTCGATACGCTCCGGATGGAGCGGATCGGCGATGTCGAAGACGATCCCGTTGCCCGAGCACGCGCCGGCCGCGATGTCGAGGTCCGGAAACACCGTGATGTCGTGACATTGATCCGTTGCATTGGTCTCCTGCGTGTCTTCGCCATGGTCGCCGCCGCGCCAGAGACCGGCGAGGATGCCCGTTTCGGGGTCGGCGAACACGGCCGGGCTGTCGACGATCCGCGCCTTCGAAGGATCGTCGACCGGGATCTCGATCACGTCGATACGGAAGAGGGCCGTGCGCGTATCGCCCGGCACCTCTCCGATGCAGCCCTCGAGCTCCTCCTCGTCGCGCACGCTCGACGTGCCGGAGTTGTAGACGACGATTCTGCGGTCGTCGGCCGATACCACCGAGTGCGTATGAGATCCCCGGCAGGTCTGCACCTGGCCCACTTGCACGGGCCGGGTCAAGTCGCTGATGTCGAAGATGCGCAGCCCCCTGAAACGCTCCGGGTTCACGTCGCCGCCGGCGCCTTCGAGCCCGCAGTCGATCCGGCCGCGGGTCTGCTCGACGGACATCAGCAGGAGGTCGCCGACGATCGAGACGTCGCCCTGCCCGCCCGGGCAAACGACGGATGAGAGGAGCTTCGGCACGCCGTCGTCGCCGAGGCGATAGATGTTGAAGCCGTGGTAGTTGCCGACGACCATCACGTCGCCGCGGAACGCGATGTCGGTATTGGCGAAAGTGAGGAGCGGACGGCGGTCGTTGCCGCGGTCGTCGTCTTCCTCGTCGTCATCGGCTTCCGCATCGGCATCGGCTTCCGTGTCGGCATCGGCTTCCGTGTCGGCGACGGCTTCGTCACCCGCGGCCGCGTTCTCGCCCGCGGCGGCGTTCTCGCCGGCGGCAGTTTCCTCGCCCGCGGCGGCGTTCTCGTCGGCACCGCCGTCCTCGTCGGCGACGGCTGCCGCGGCGGATTCTTCGGCGGCCCGGGCCTCGCCGCCGGCCGCGCGCTCCCGGCCCGTCTCTTTCGGGGCGGCGTCGCCGGCGAGCTCCGCCAGACGTTTCGGCGGCAGCCCCGCCGGATTCTCCGGATCGTAGAAACCGGGCGGCTTCGGCAGCGACGCGACGAGGTCCATGTTGAGCATCGCCTGGGCCGCATCCTCGAATCCGGCCTCCAAGCCGGCGCGCGGGTCCGTGGAAATGCTCGCGAGCAGCGCGCTCATGCGCTCGATCTCCGCGGTCTGGTCGTTCGTCACGTCCGTCGTGAACTCGAAGAGCGCGGGCTCGTACGCCGAGCCGGGCTGGTCGAGCAGATCCTCGACCATCGTCACCGCGCCCTCGTGGTGCTTGATCATCAGCTCGAGGAACAAGCGGTCGAACTCGGTCCCGCGCGCCGCGGCGAGCGCGGCCATCTGCTCCGGCGACGCCATGCCGGCCATCTTGCGGCTCGTGTGCATCGCGTGATGCTCGGCCGGCTCCGGCACGTCCTCGCCGCGCTGTCGAAGCCAGTTCTGCATGAACTCGATCTCGTCGGCCTGCGAGGCGTCGATGCGCGCGGCCGCGTCGAGCAGCTCCTGCCGGTTCGTGCGGTCCGCCACGAGCGCGGCCATCTCGATGGCCTGCTGATGGTGCGGGATCATGTCCTGCATGAACTGCACGTCGGCCCGCGTATAGCTCGTGTTTGCCAGCTCGATGGCTTCTTCGGCGCCGAGCAATCGGCTCTGATCGCCCGGGGCGCCCGGCTGGACGATCGGCGCCTGCGCGAAGCCGGCGCCGGCTGCGGCCGAGAGAATCAGGCCGCAGATTGCGCGAAGGAAACGTCTCGAATCTTGCGGCACGGAAATCCTCCTTCTCGTTCTCGCACTCTGGCCGCTCGTCGGCCGGCCGCCACCGCGGAGGCGCGGCATAGGCAATGATGGCGCATTGCTCGCGTGCCTGCTCGCGGGCCGTTTCCGCACGGGAAAAGACCCGTGTGATCGGCCGCGGCAGTCGATCGGCCAGGCGGAACAGGCGTCGCTTGCGCCTCCAAGCTGCCGCAGCGAGCAAGTCGCAGCTCCCGGCACCTGTTGTTTTTCTCTCACTTTTGCGACGATACTGGACGGACGAGACTCGCCTCAGCGATGTTGTTTGTCGGCCACACCAATCCAGTATAGGGGGACGGGGGAATGAGACGCACACCACTCAGCGCCGCGGTCGTCACGGCAATGGCAGGGCTCGGCGCCGCGTCGCCGGCGGCTTGGGCGCAGCAAGGGAGCGCGCTCGAAGAGATCATCGTCACGGCCACACGGCGCGAAGTCAGCTTGCAAGACACGCCGCTCGCCATCACGGCCATCAGCTCCGACGATCTCGAGATGCGCAACATCGAGAACGCCCAGGATCTGACCGCGAACGTGCCCAACGTGCTCTTCTACGGGACCGGCCGCGGCGTCACCAACTCGACGCTGACGATGCGCGGCATCCCGAACGTCGGCGTATATGTCGACGGCGTCTGGCAAGTCTCCGACGCCGGCCTGTTGCAGCGCCAGTTCATCGAGCTCGATCGCGTGGAAGTGCTGCGCGGGCCGCAAGGCACCTTGATCGGCCGAGACTCCGCCGGCGGCTCGGTCATGATCTACACGCAGCCGCCGCAGGACGAGTTCGGCGCGACGATCAAGCTCAACGCCGGCTCTTTCGATCGCCGCGACGTCAGCGCGTCGATCGACGTTCCCATCACCGAAACCCTGCTGAGCCGATGGACGCTGGCCTCCTACAAGAAGGACGGCTACGTCGAAAGCGTGACGACGGGCATAGATCACGGCCTGCTCGAGAACGAGGCCCTTCGCGGCGATCTGCTGTGGACCCCCACGGACAGTCTGAGCTTCCGCCTCATTCGTCAGGAGGACGAGCAAATCAACACCACGGCGGGCGTGCAGACCTTCATCAACTTCGACGTGGCTTACCGATTCGGTTGGCAGATCGGGATTGCCGAGGCCCATCACATCGCGAGCCTCGCGGCCGGCGGCCGGGGATTCGACTGTAAGTCGCAGGTGGCCGGGTGCCCAGGCGGCGACTTGGACGAATTCCAATCCACGACGGCATTGACGAGCCCCGACGAGATCGACGTCGACTCTACGACATTCATCGTCGATTACGACATCGGCGATCGGACGTCCCTGCGATACACGTTCGGCGACACGGAGCTCCTGGACGAGCAATGGACCGACTTCGCCGGAGCCGAGTTCAACTTCTTCACGAACTACAACGTCGGCTTCAGAGAGTTCGACAGCCACGAGCTGCAACTCAACTTCGACTCCGATCGGGTCCACGTGGTCGCGGGCGCGTTCACCTGGGACCAGACGGAAAGAGAACGAGAGACGGAGTGGTCCCACTCGGATTGGAGCTTCCCCGAGGGCTGGGGCGGCGGCGCGGGCGGATCGGATCCGGACAGCGGACCGTATGCCGGGCCGAACCCTCCGCCTCCCGGCGCCTTCCGGACGATCGACGCCGGCATTCCGCAGACGCTGAGCTACGAGGACGTGCTCGAGAGCGAGACCTGCCAGCGGACGCCGGCCGATTACGGCTTCGACTTCAGCAGCTCGGATCCGGCGTTGAACCCCTCGATCCTGAGCGGCAACGGGCAGTTCCCGACGATCGATCCGTCGCTCGACCCGAACAGCGTCGACGGCTGGCCGAGGCCCTGCGACGCCTTCAACGCGTGGGTGCCGCTCTTCGCGACCGTCGTCGGGTTCAACGGTACCGGCCCCGCCCACGACCGCGGCGAGTTCGATCACCAGGAAGGCTTCGCGATCTTCACGGATGTGACCTTCGACATCACCGATCGCTGGGACGTCACGTTCGGCTTCCGCTATCACGATCAGGAGAACACGTTTTACGGCCTCGATCTCGCAGGCGGCGAAGCCGCCGGATTCGTCGAGGAGCGCCCGACTCAATGGGATCACGGGTTCATCGATCCGAAGGGCGCCGTCACCAGTCCTCTGGTCGATCCCGCCACGCTCGTTCCGGCCGAATTCGACGAGACGACCTACCGGCTCGCCACGAGCTACGACGTGACGGACAACGCGATGGTCTACCTCAATTACAGCGAGGGCTTCACGGCCGGCGGCGCGGACCTGAGCGGGGATTCTCTCGGCACGTTCATCACGCCGTTCGACCCGGAGATCATCGAAAACACCGAGATCGGCCTGCGTGCCGACTTCATCGACGGCCGCCTCAGGCTCAACGCCACCTACTTCATGATGGACTGGATCGGCGTGCAGGCCGCGCAATCGGTCATCGACCGGGCGACGGGCGACCCGATCACGGAGGTGTTCACGGCGAATGCGGCCGACGCGGAGGCCGACGGCCTGGAGCTCGAGCTCGGCTTCCTCGCCACGGACAGACTCTCCTTCGGCGCGGACCTCGGTTGGCTCGACACGGCGTACGTGAACGTCAATCCGACCGCTCAGTTCACCGAAAACACGGAGTTCGGCGGTGCGCCGGAGCAGACCTACCATATTTGGGGCGACTACGTTTTGCCTCTGGGCGGCGACGGCGCCAATTTGGAGCTGCGGCTGGAGGGCAACTACCAGGGCGAGTTCTGGCGGTCGGAAATCCCGAACTTCAGGCCGGACATCTACGGCGGCCCCGCCAACGCGCCAGCGGGCGATATCTGGCGATGGAACGCGCGTGCCGTCTACACGCCCGCCGACGGCGCTTGGGAGCTTGCGGGCTTCGTCAACAACATCACCGACGAGGTGTATCTCAACTCGGGGTTCATGGACAGCATCTGGCAGTTCGACTTCAGCGGCGTGGACGCGCCGAGAGAATACGGAGTGAGCTTGTCCTTGCGCTTCTGAGCTCGCGCGAGCAAGAAAAAAGGAGCAAGAAAAAGGTGTCAGACACCTTTTCCGAGCAAGAAAAAGGTGTCAGACACCTTTTCCGCCCGCGAGCTCACCCACTGCCGGTAGCAGAAAAGGTGTCTGACACCTTTTTCTCGAGAGGCGGGGCCGCGGAGGCGGACGCGCATCTGCCGAATGACGTGTGCAGGATGTCGTACTTCGTAAGGAACTCGTGGTAGATCGGACTCCGAATTCGACCGTTCGGAAATGCATCGCCCTTCGATCACCCGTCTGGGTGAGGCGCGGCCCGAATCCTGCATCCGGTGCGGTTGCACCGAAGCCGATTCAGATGCAGAAGCCATGACTATCACGACCGTCAATCCCGCCACGGGGCGGGTCATCGCCCGCTACGAGCCCCACACCGACCTGGAGATCGATGCGCTGCTCGACGCGTCGAGCCGGGCCTTTCGCGCCTTCCGCGAAACCGGCTTCGCCGAGCGCGCTGCGTGCCTGACGGCGCTCGCCGAGCGTCTGCGCGATCGGGCGAGCGAGCTCGCGCGTTTGATCGCGACCGAAATGGGCAAGCCGCTGCGGCAAGGCGAGGCCGAGGTCGAGAAGTGCGCGTGGGTCTGCGAGCACTTCGCCGAGCATGCCGAGGCGCTCCTCTCGCCCGAGATCATCGCGTCGGAGGCGGAGCGCAGCGAAGTCGTCTTTCGGCCGCTCGGCCCCGTGCTCGCGATCATGCCGTGGAACTTCCCGCTCTGGCAGTTCTTCAGATTCGCGGCGCCCGCGCTGATGGCCGGCAACACGGCCGTGCTGCGGCATGCGAGCAACGTCGCGGGAACGGCGCTCGCGATCGAAAAGCTCTTCGTCGAGGCCGGCGCGCCGGACGACGTCGTCCGCGTTGCGCTCGTGGACAAGGCCGCGGTCGCGCGCATCATTGCCGATCCGCGGATCGCGGCCGTGACGTTGACCGGCAGCGTCGCGGCCGGCCGCGCGGTCGCGTCCGCGGCGGGCGCAGCGGTCAAGAAGACCGTGCTCGAGCTCGGCGGCAGCGATCCGTACGTCGTGCTGCGCGATGCGGACCTCGAGCTCGCGGTCCGCTGCTGTGTCGAGAGCCGCTTGATCAATTCCGGTCAAAGCTGCATCGCCGCGAAGCGGTTCATCGTCGAGGCGCCGCTGCTCGAGCGTTTCGTCGACGCGTTCGTCGAAGCGATGCGGGCGAAGCGCGCGGCGGATCCGCTCGATCCCAGCGCGGATCTCGGACCGCTCGCGCAGGCGAAGGGCAGGGAGAAGGTCCACGAGCAGGTGCGCCGGAGCGTCACCGCGGGAGCGGCGTGCGTCGTGGGCGGCGCGCTCCCCGACTCGCCCGGATTCTTCTACCCGCCGACCGTGCTGACCGGAGTCCAACCGGGCATGGCGGCATTCGACGAGGAAGTCTTCGGTCCCGTCGCCGCCATCGTCGAAGCGGCGGACGCCGAGCAAGCCATCGAGCTCGCGAACCGGACCTGCTACGGGCTCGGCGCGGCGGTCTTCACGCAGGACGTCGAGCGCGGCCGCGAGATCGCGTCGCGACGCTTGCACGCGGGAAACTGCTTCGTCAACGACTACGTGCGTTCGGACCCGCGCCTGCCGTTCGGCGGGGTCAAGGAGTCCGGCTACGGGCGCGAGCTCGGCACTTTCGGGCTGCGGGAATTCGTGAACGTCAAGACGGTGTGGATCGGCCGCCGCGACGCGAGCGTGCGTTGCGGCGGGGCGGAATGACGGCCGAGTCGAAGCTCTGCACCGCGCAGCCGATGGTCTCGAGTATTGGGACGACTGAGGCGGATCGAGCCAACGTCATCGTCGACCGTAGGCCAACTCGTCCATCATTTCGGCGAACTTGGTCCAGTTTATGCGCTTGCTCTTGTGTCGCCCGCGCCCGTACCAGTAGAGGGAGCCCCGCCCTATTTCCAGCTCGCCGATCTTTTCTTTGTTGGCGTAAATCTGAAGGTTCAGGGAAGACCGTGCCTTCGCTAGATCGAAGTTATGCAGCTCGGCCTTTACCTCGTGCTTCCGACGCTGTCGCTTCTTCGTTGGAGCCATAACCCTGTCTTTCGTCCAGTGGGGACACTCTAGCGCCGCCACCGGAAGTTTCCCAGCAGCGACCTCTGGAGGCACTCTGCGTTACCATTCGGAGAGCGCCCGAATTTCCGGAGGCTGTGCATGGAACGACGCATCCGCCTGATCGTCGCGGTGGTGATGCTCGGCACGCTGACCTCGGTCGTCTTCGCGCAGCGCGGCTTTCGCCGCTTTTTCGCTCCTGCTCCCGACGGGCCGCTGGTCGGCGAGCCGAAGGAGTGGACGTTCGCGCGGCTCGCGTACGACGGCGCCGGCCGCGGCAGCGGCTGGTCGGTGGATTATCCCGGCGCCGAGTACCACTTCTCGCAGGCCGTCGATCGGTTGACGCTCATCGACGTGCACCCGGAAGGGCACGTCGTCAGCCCCAATTCAGACGACCTGTTCGACTACCCGTGGCTGTATGCCGTGGAGGTCGGATCCTGGGCGTTCAGCGATGCCCAGGCAAGGCGAATGCGTGAGCACTTGCTGCGGGGCGGCTTCCTGATGGTCGACGACTTTCACGGCGAGTACGAGTGGCAGATCTTCATGGAAGGGATGCGGAAGATTTTCCCGGACCGGCCGATCGAGAATATCTCGGAGGACGACCCCATTTACACGATACCGTACGAGATCGGCGAGCGTCTGCAGGTACCTGGACCGAACTACATGTACTCGGGACTGACTTATGAGCGGGTGGATGGCGTCACGCCGCACTGGCGCGGCATCCGCGACGACGACGGCCGATGGATGGTCGTGATCTCGCACAACGTCGACTACGGCGAAGGCTGGGAACAGGCCGACAACCCGGCCTACCCCGAGCCATTTACCGGTCAAGCGTACGAAGTCGCCGTCGACTATCTGGTCTACAGCATGACCCACTGAAAAAAGGGGCGCGCTCGTCGATGCGCGCGAGGCGATCGCGGACGACGACAGGCCGCTCGGTCGCAGCAGGTCGGCTGCGGGCGCGAGAACGACGAGCCTCTTCACGATGCGCCTCGCTCGCCTCGAGACGAGGAATCCGAGCCCGTGACGCCCGGAATCGCTTTGTCGTGAACCTTTTGGCCGCCAGCCGCGCTTAACCGACAGCACCGCGCGAGCTCCCCGTCTCCGGCGTGCATGAACGGTCCGGGAACCGGGTACCGGGCAGGTTCGGGGTCGCCCGGCCACCGACGGGAGCTGCTATGGCGGCCGAGGACGGGTGGCACAGCGCCTTTGCTAATTGGGGCTGACAGACGTGAAACCACTGTTGCCATGCCTGCTCATTGCGTTGACTTTGAGCAGCTGCACGTTCCCGGTGTCGAGGAACGTGCGAGACGATTCGCGCACGCAGTTTCCGGAAGCGCGCCCGTTCGACGGCTCGCAGGACTTGCCGGGAGATGCTCCCGTTGCAGGCGCCGATCTTCGCGGTGCGTGGTTCTTTCGGCAAACGGAGGTGGACCCAAGCCGCGACCCGATCTTCAGCAACTCGTCCTGGCTCTTTCATGCGCTATGGATGTGGATCCGGGATGACGGCACATACGACCTCGTGTACCAGGCCTACTGGGGGACACGCGCTCGGAACGACCCGCGCCTCTCCGGCATCGACGTGCGCGAGTCGGGGCGATTTTCGATCGCGAGCGGAAGCGTCTCGCTCGAGCCCGAGACGACGCGTGCTGTGGAAATCCGCCAAGGGAACCGGCAGCGGTTGACTCTCCGCAACGAGCCGCGGACATATCTCGCCCGTCTCGACGGCGGTTACCTGAACCTGGCCGGTCCCTGCGCGACCTACCAGGTCGAGACGATCTGCCAAGAATCGGCGGATGTGTGGATCTCGATGAGATCAGTGTCGATCAGCTCTCCCGACGAAGTGCCCGAGCTTTGACGGCTCGGTCGCGTGGCGCACGCGGCTTCGAGCTTGGCCTCGAGTCGCGCGCTCACTGATTCGATCTCGGCGTCGAGACGGCCGCCCGAAGCGCACGAACCGCCGCCGATTGGCTCGGCTCTTTCATGCAGGCGAGAAGCAGATCAGTGGGCAGCTCGGGAACCAGCTCGCTCCGCGCGATGTCCGTGTAGTGCGCATCGTCGCCGGTGATGCGAAGCGCGAAGAAGCGCAGGGATCCCCGCTCGTAGATCCACACCTCTCGAACGCCGAGCTTGCGATACACTTCGAGCTTGTTGATCCCGCCGGACGTCCAGATCACCTCGATCGCAATGTCGGGCCGGTCATTGTCGTCTACGGCGAGGCGGCGCACCGTGTAGCACTCGTCCGGCTCGGCGCCGCGGTCCTGCTTCTCGTCTTTCAGCGTCCACGAGCCGTAGCCTTCGAGCTCCACGCCCGCGATCTCGGACCACGCTTCGATCAGGCGCGCGAAGCGCTTCTTGTCGCTTTCGTGGTAGCGCGACGGCGACATCAGCTCGACGACACCCTCGAGGTAGGTGATGCGAGGCACGGACCGCTCGCCGCGCATTTCGAGCAGCTTCTCGTAGCCTTGCCAACCGACGCGGAGATACACGAAGTGATCGGTGGTGCTGGGGTCCGGCGGGACGACCAACGGACGAGCGGCACTCATAGGGTCGGACGGTACCATCGCGGACTCCGATCAGTCGCCGGCGATATCGCGGCATTCCACGGCATTTCGGCCGAGCGGCGCGGCGCCGAGCGCCTTCGTCGATACCGGAACCTCGACTCGCGCCGCTTCAGTCCAGTGTACGCCGAGACCGATCGCGAGTCAGCGCAAACGCAGCTCCGAATACCCGATCCCGTCCGGTCCGCCTCCGACCTCGTATTCGCCGAGCACTTCCATGCTCTCGATATCCATGACGGCCACCTTGCCCTGACGGCTCAGCGACAGGAAAAGCGTTCGATCGTCGGAGTACAGCGCTACGCCTTGCGGTCCGCCGCCCGAGAATTCCCGGCTGCCCAGCTCCTCGCCGCTTTCCGCGTCGAAGACGCGTACGACCTCCGATCGCGCGTCGGGGATCACGACGTAGCGCTCGTCGTTCGTCAGCAGGATTCGATACGGCCAGCTGAAGCCCGTCAATCGACGGCGAACGGCGCCGTCCTCGGGATCGATCACGGACACGACGCCTTCGTCGTTGCTGCCCACCCAGACGTCCGTGCCCGAGCGGTTGGCCGTGATGGCTTCCGGCCCCGCCGGCACATCCACGACGTTCAGCATTCGGCTCGCTGCCACGTCGATGACCGACACGCTGTCGCCCTGCGTATTGGCCGTGAAAGCCATGGAGCCGTCTTCCGAAAGCGCCACCATGTGGGAGCCGGGCGCGCCCGTCTCGATGCTTCTCTCGATTTCACCGCTGTGGAAGTCGACGACGACCAGTCGATTGCTGCCCTCGGAGGTGACGATGACCTGCTCTTGCCCCGGCATAAGCAACACGCCGTGGGGCTGCGGATGCTCGGACAGATCGATGGTGCGGGCCACGGCGAGGCTCTGCACGTCGAACACGGTCAGGCTGTCGCCGCTGCGGTAATTCGTGCCGATGGCCCACCGGCCGTCGTCGGTGACGATGAGCTCGTGGGGGTTGTTGCCCGTAGGCAGCGTCGCGAGCGTCTCGCCCGTGGCGAGATCGATGAAGCTCGCGTCATTGTCGGCCTTGTTGAGCACGATCAGCGTACCGGTAAGGCCCTCCGGTACCTCGGCAACCGCGGGATGCATCAGCGTCAAGAGACCCAAGCCCGATAAAGCGCAAACGAGCATTCTCATGGCTTCCCCCACGTAATCGCCAATCTCTCGAGCCCGTAGTATCGTACGACTTGCGTTCGATCACCGTCCACGATTCACGAGCGGATTGAAGGAAACGCCATGAGAGGTCCCAAGCACAAATACACGAATCCGGGGTCGGCGGCGGCTTGGATGTGGCTGCTCGCGGCCTGCGCGGCATTTCTCGGCAATACCGACGCCGCGGCCCAGCAGGACTTGGCGCCACCGACGATCCGAACGGTTCGGATCACCGACAGCCTTTACATGCTGGTCGGCAACGGCGGCAACATCGGCCTGTCGGTGGGCTCGGACGGTGCGCTGCTGGTCGACGATCAGTTTGCGATGACGACGGACGCGGTCCTGGCGGCAGTCGACGAGGTGAGCGACGGCGGCGTGCGGCTCGTCATCAACACCCACTGGCATGGGGATCATACGGGCGGCAACGAGAATCTGAGCCGCGCCGGCGCCATCATCGTCGCGCACGACAACGTTCGAGAGCGCATGAGCCGCGAGGTCTATCTCCCGTTGTTCGACAGCCGCACGCCGCCCGCGCCTGCGGCCGCGCTGCCGGTGGTCACCTTCTCCAGCGACACCACGCTGCATTGGAACGGAGAGACGATTCACGTCATTCACGTTCCGAATGCACACACCGACAGCGACTCCATCGTGCACTTTGTCGACTCCAACGTGATCCACATGGGCGATACGCTCTGGACGAGCGGTTATCCGCGGATCGATTCCGATGCGGCCGGCGGCGGCTCCGTTCAGGGCATGATCGACGCCGTCGAAAAAGCGATGTCGCTCGCGAACGACGAAACGCAGTTCATCCCCGGCCATGGCGATCTGCCGGAGCGCGGCACGGCTTTCCTCGAGGAGTACGTGTCCATGCTGCGGACGATCCAAGAGCGTGTGCGCGGCTTGATCGAGCAAGGGCTTTCCGAAGAGGCCGTCGTCGCGGCCGAGCCGACGCGAGAGTTCGATGAGCGGTGGGGCGGAGGCTACATGAGCCCCGAGCAATTCACGCGCGTCGTCTATCGGAGCCTAGCCGGAGAGCGCTGAGGCGGTTCTCGAGCACCAGCACTCCCGCACCCGTGTTCGAGATCGGCGTGTGGTAGTGCTTGTGCACGACGTTCACGTCGTCGTCGAGCGCCCCGCGCATCACCAGCCACATGATCACCTCGACGCCCTCCGTGCCCGCGTTCTCGATGATCTCCGAGATCGTTTGCGACGCAAGCCACTCCGGATCGTCGATCACGCTGTCCATCGTCATCAGGTCGTAGTCGACGTTGATCACACCCGCGCGCTCGCCCTGCAACTGGTGCGACATGCCGCCGGTGCCGAAGATCACGACTTTGAGATCCTCCGGGTACGATTCGATCGCGCTGCGCAGCGCTTTGCCGAGCGCGTAGCAGCGCCGAGCCGTGGGGATCGGATGCTGCACGGTGTTGACGGCGAGCGGGACGACCTTGACCGGCCACCGGGGCAGATGCCGCCACATCAGCGCCATCGGCACGACGAAACCGTGGTCGACGAGCATCTCCTGACACGTCGCGATGTCGATCTGCTGCTCGATCAGAGCCTCGGCGATATGCCACGAGAGCTGCGCGTCGCCTTCGAAGCTCGCGAGCGTCTGGAGGCCCCAGCCTTCGTCCGCGTTGTCGTAGCGATCGGCGCACCCGAGGGCGAACGTCGGGATATTGTTCAGGAAGAAATTGAGGCCGTGATCGTTGTAGACGACGATGGCGACATCGGGATCGACCTCCGCGAGCCACGCCTTGACCGGCTCGTAGCCGTCGAAGAACCGCTTCCAGTACGGCGTGCCCTCGAGCTTCGCCGTCATCGCGTTGCCGATCGCGGGAATGTGCGACGTGGTCACGCCGCCGACGATTCTAGCCATTCCAGTAACCTCCGCGACGCTCGAGCTTGTCGACGAGACCGCGCCCCTTGGCCATCAGCGCCGCCTTGAATTCCTCTGTCGAGATGCCCTGGAACGCAGCGCCCGCGTCCTGCACGCTGAAACCGCGCGGAACGGCGAGCTTTGCCAGGTAGTAGATGTTCGCGCCGAGCCGAAGCAGCGTGAGGAAGTCGTCCTCGAGGAGAGCCTTCTTCTGCTCGGGGCTCAGGCCGAACTTGTCCGCGTAGGCCGCCTTGTCTCTCGCGAACTCCGCGCGATTCGACTCGTGGTTGAACGAAAAGAGCAGCTTGTTCAAGCCGTAAGCGGCGTGCGCGGTCTTCCCGTCGAACACATAGGTGCCGGGAATCGAATCGTAGGCGTGCTTTCTCCAGCTCATTTCTCGGGTCCGCTTTGCCTGCCTGCTGATACTTTTGGATGATCGTAGGCCTGAATCCAGGGACAATCGGCAATGGAAATGGTACATTTCGCAGAATCTCGGTTTTCCGAAGGGGGCGAGCCATGAAGCGACGGGCCTCCGCTTCCGCCGTACCGATCGTCGATTTCTATGGGGACGCGTCGGAGTGGTCGACCTCGGCGCTGCTGCACAGCGAGCCGCTGATCGAGCGCAGTCGCCTACATGCCTGGAAGATTCGCCCGCACCGGCACAGCAGCCTCGCGCAGCTCTTCTGGCTCACCCGCGGCGCCGGCGAGGCGCGCTTCGACGGCGAGCGATACGTGCTTTCCGCGCCCTGCATGGCCGTCGTGCCGGAGCTTTGCGTGCACGAGTTCGAGTGGGCCGAAGATTCGGACGGCTATGCGCTCTCCATCGCGTCGGCGCTCGTGCACGACCTCCGCCACCGGATCGGCGCCCCCGCCGGCGCGTTCACGGAGCCCGAAGTGCTCGCGGCAAGCAACGATCGCGAGTATCTCGACATGTTGTTCTCGCGGATCCAGGAAGAGTACGTTCACGCGCGGCCGCTGAAGGAAGCCTTGCTGGAAAGCCTGGTGAAGGCGCTCGCGATCTGGGTTGCCAGGCACGGCGCGCCGGCGCGGCACACGGAGAACGCGAGCCGGCGGGCCCTTCATTACGAGCGCTTCACCGAGCTGCTCGAGCGCCGTCACCGGTCCGGCTGGGCGGTCACGGACTACGCGAAGGCGCTCGGCATCACGCCGGCGCATCTGAACGCGATCTGCCGAGAGACCACCGGCTCGAACGCGCTCCGTCTCATCCACGAGCGCGTGCTGCTCGCTGCGCGCCGCGAGCTCGCCTATACGGACAAGTCGACACCGACGTCGCGGCCAGCTTGGGGTTCTCGGAGCCGTCGTACTTCACCCGCTTCTTCAAACGCTCGATGAGAATGACGCCGAAGCAGTACCGGCAGCGGAGCGGAACGCTCGCGGGCTAGCCGGCCGGTCTCGCGGCCGCTCCTCGCACGCTCCCGGAGGATTTCGCACGACGATGGTGCATCCGGACCTCCGCGGAAACGCCGGGACCGTCGCTGGTCAGGAGTCCGGTGGGAACCCCCCTTTTCGTGGCCGATCCGGCGCGCGTCCGGCTCTCCGCAAGAACGCCTTGATGTGCGGTATCTCGTGCTCCTTATCGTAGGCCGTCATCATGAAGATCGGCTCGAAGTCCTGCCGGTGGGCCGCGATGAAGGCCTCGAGGGATTTCTGCACGGTGTCGAGCACGGCTTGATGCGCCGTCACGGTCCAGTGCACGGGCTGCTCCATGATCACGCGGCACGACGCTTTGCGACATTCGGTGAAGATACCGGAGAACTCGGGACCGGCGTGCTCGACGTGCTCCGCGATCAGCGGCTCCATCGATGCAGCCCATTCCGGATCGGGAGGCTCGGCCTCGAACAGCAGGTCGGCGCGCAGGCGGTCGTGAACCATTCTCGAGAACTCGGAATCGAGGACCTCTTCCCGTTGCCAGGAATTGAGGCCGGTGGCGCCGGTCCCGGCGAACCTGATCACGAGATGTCCGACGGTGTCCGTGAACACGAAGTCCCGGTCGGCCTGCGTCCGACCGGCCTGCGGGCACACTGCGAGGGCCAATCCCACCGACACGACGGCGGATAATATCGGGGCTCGCATCACCGGTTGCCGGCTCCAAAGCGTTCAGTGTCGGCAATTTTTCCTATTTCGGGCCCGGAATTGTCAAGTTTTCTGTGCCCCTGTCCGTCTCGGTCCGGCGCCAAATTGTCGTCGAATCCGCGCGGTGGTAATGTCGCGAAAAGGCGAATTGCCCGAGCAGCCCGCGACCCGCGCCTGACAGTTGCCGATTACTTTGATTCGTTGGGGGATCGAAATGATCAAGAGGACTTTGGGAACGCTGATCTTTTCCACGTGGATTCTGGCCAGCGGCGCAGCGTTGGCCCATCACTCTCTCTCCGGCGTCTACGACATTCGCAAGTCCGGAGAGGTGACGGGCGTCGTCAAGAAGGTCGAGTTCGTGAACCCCCACGGGGCGATCACCCTCGACGTGAAGAGTGACGACGGCAAGACCACCGAATGGATTATGACGACGGGCTCGGCGAACGCGCTGTCGAGCCTCGGATTCGGTCGCGGCGGCCCGAACACGGTCATTGCCGGCGATACGGTCACGATCACGTATTTCCCAGCACGCAACGGCAAGCCTCTCGGCTTCATTCGGTCCATCACGTTGCCCAACCAGCAGACGATCGAGTTCGAGCCGGAATAAGCCTGGGCCATCAACAGAATTAGAAGGGGAATGATCATGACCTTCGACAGGGGGATCATTAGGAAGTCGATCGCCGCGTCAGTGCCGCTTGCTCTCGGCGTATCGCTCTCGGCAAGCGCACAGTTCGGCGGACCGCGCGAGCCGGCCTACACGCCCGAGCCCGACGCCCGCGACCTGAAGTCGGTGCTGTTCAACTGGCCGTGGCACATGGGCATGCTGCGCGGCATCGAGGAGCACGAGCTCATCGTCACGCTCGAGTATCGGGGTGAAGGCACGATCCAGGTAAACGGTCAACCCTGTGAGATCACCCCGTTCGAGAACACCGATCGGGAGGGCGAGCTCGGCACTTCGGGATATCGCATCAGCAATGCTTACCAATTCTTCGCCAGCCGCACCCAGATCGAGTGCACGCTGCCGAACGGCGAGACGTATTCCAACATCGAGGTCGTCAGCGGCGAATACGCGTGGGACGAAGACGTTCCGGGCGCCGGTCTCGTGCCGGGCAGAGGCACGGCCAAGCCGATGCCGAACACACGCGACGAACGCCTGATTCGTCTTTGGGCGAGCCCTCAGGGCGCACCGAAGGCCGCGTTGGCGGGCGCCGGCATCGATCCGCTGAAAGTGTTTCGCAACCCCGGCGGCCTGCTCGAGGAAGGGACTTCGAAGATCGGCAAAACGTCCGTCACGTGGGACGGCGATACGCCCGTCGTCACGTTCCCGATTCCGGGCGTCGAAGGCGCGACGGCCGTTGCCCGGCTCGACGATCGCTTCATGACGGAATCAGTCGTCGTCACACACGGAAGCGATACCTACGAGTTCACCTACGGCGACTACGACGACTACAACAATCCGCTCAATAAAGTCGAAGTCTACATGGCCGGCACGATGACGGAGACCAAGAACGGCGAAGTCATGCGCCAGCTGAGGACGGTCCAGACGGAAACCGGCAGCGTCTACGTCGTCGTGCCCGTGCCGCCGGGCGTGGGCCCGACCGAGCCGTTGCCGATGTTCGGGAGCGACCAGGAACCGCCGGTTCTCGATTCCGACGCTCCGACGCCGCGTCTGGCCGACGGCAAGCCGGACCTCACCGGCAGCTGGAGAGGCCCCAGCAAGTTCTTCATCTGGCGCTATGGCAGCCGCCGCTGCGCACCGACCCAGCTCGAGGGTTGCAGCACGCAGTGGAATCAGACGATCGATTTCGAGTTCGAGGCGGCTTCGCGTTTCGGCCCGAATCGCCCGCTGTACCTGCCGCAGCACTGGGACGAGGTCATCTATCGCGACATGTGGACGAATCGCATGGATCCGATCATGACCTGCCAGCCGATGGGGATTCCGCGGCAAGGAGCGCCCGGGCGCATCTTCCATACGGAGAAGGACATTACCTTGCTCTATGGCCGCGGCGGCGACGGCGGAGGCGGTTATTCGGACTTCCGCGTGATCCCGACCGACGGCCGCCAGCTCGAAGAACGGGACATCATCCAGACCAAGTACACGGGTCATTCCGTCGGCCACTGGGAAGGCGACACGCTCGTGATCGAATCGGTCGGCTTCACGCCGGCGACGTGGCTCGCGCGGGGCGGCTTCTTCCACTCCGAGGACATGAAAGTCGTCGAGCGCTTCACGCGGAAAGGCGATCAGATGCTCTACGAGGTGAGGGTGGAGGATCCTCAGGTGCTCCTCCAGCCCTGGGAGCAGACGCCGGTGCTGCTGACGACCGGCGGTGACGGTGCCGACTCCGATCGCGCCAGATTGATCGGCTCGGAGCGCGGCTTCTGCCAGGCCTACGAGCTCGACGACATCACGAGTCAGATTCGCCACTAGAACCTGCGCGCAGTCGGCAGGCGCCGGGCGTCGAGGAGACGCCCGGCGCTTTTGCTTTCGGCGGCTATCGCGCGGGCCCGAAAGAAAGCAGTGGAGCGTTTGTATCGTGGCAAAGCATCGAATCTATACGACCAGCTTCGCGAGCGTCTATCGTCTTTACGTCGCCAAGGCGGAGAAGAAAGGACGCACGAAAGCGGAAGTGGATGAAGTCATTCGCTGGTTGACGGGATACAGCCAGACGGAGCTGGAAGCCCAGCTCGAAAAGCAAACGGATTTCGAGACCTTCTTTGCCAAAGCGCCTCACCCGAATCCTGCGCGAACCTCGATCAAGGGTGTGGTCTGCGGTGTCCGAGTGGAAGACATCGAGGAGCCCACGATGCGGGAGATTCGCTACCTGGACAAGCTGATCGACGAGCTCGCAAAGGGCAAAGCGATGGAGAAGATCTTGCGGACGGCTCCGGCGTGAGCCGCCGGCCGACGGCCGTACCCGGCTGACCGTCGGAAGCGCTCGCCGTCGGCTTTCGCGGCCGGTTCCGGCGCAGCGATCGACGCCGGCCCGCGCCTTCGCGTTACACGCCTCGGCGGACCGGCACGCCGCCGTGAATCATCCCTTGCATCGTCGGCTCGAAGAAATGGTCGAGCTCGGTGGACTCGGGCCGGCTCACCTCGTTGAGACGGCGTTCCACCTCCGGCGGCAGCGTGAGCTCCAATGCCCGGAGATTCAGCTCGAGCTGATCCTTGCGAGTAGCGCCGACCAGCACGCTCGTGACTTGCGGCCGCGAGATTACCCACGCGAGCGCCACCTCGGTCGGCGTGCGGCCGAGCTCTTTCGCCGCCGTCAGCACCGCCGCCAAGATGTCCCAGTTGCGCTCCTGCTTCGCAAACTTCTCGAGAGCCGGGTTGCCGGAGTCCTTGTAGTCGAAGACGCGTCCCGAGCCGGTGATCTTGCCGTCCACGCGCTGGTACTTGCCGGTCAGGAATCCGCTCGCGAGCGGGCTCCACGGCACGATCGACATCTGCGTCTCCTGTGCGAGCGGCACGTGCTCCCGCTCGAGGCTGCGCGAGACGAGAGAGTACTCGAGCTGCAGGGCCGCGATCGGCTCGTAGCCGCGCACGTCCGCAAGCGCCTGCGCTCGCGACGCATACCAGGCGGGCACGTCGCTCAAACCGATGTGGCGCACCTTCCCGGCGGTCACGAGGTCGTCGAGCGTTCGCATGACCTCCTCCACGCGCGTCACGCGGTCCCATGCGTGAAGGATGTAGAGATCGACATAATCGGTGCGTAGACGACGCAACGAGCCGTCGATCGCACGCAGGATGTTCTTGCGTCCGTTGCCGCCGGCGTTCGGGTTCCCGGGCTGCGCGTTGAACGAGAACTTCGTGGCGATCACGAGCTCGTCGCGGGCGCCCGAGTCCGCAACGAATTCGCCGAGCCAGCTCTCGCTTTCGCCGCCGGCGTACATATCCGCCGTATCGAAGAAGTTGCCCCCGCGCTCGCGGTAGAGATCGAATATCTCGCGCGCGGCTTGCTTGTCCGCGCCCCACCCGTAAGTCATCACGCCCATTCCGAGGGGCGAGACTTTGAGACCGGTGCGTCCCAGCGTTCGAAAGTCGTTCATGGGTCATCCTCTTGAACGTGCCATCGCCGGTCGGCGCTCTCGGAGGACCGCCGCTCCCAGCGCGAGGGCGGCCCCGCCACGGCGAGACAGTCGGTGAGCCAGTAGGTGGCGCCGGGATTCCACCCGGCGAGCAGCGTGCCGCCGCTGCCGACGGGAAGGAATCGACCGGCGGTTTCCAGGTACCCGGTGACCTTGAGGTGGATGCCGTCGTAGCGGTCCGAGAGCTGGAGCCAGTCGGGTATGAACCAATCTCCGACGCGCCCGGCGGCTCGATACCAGTCGTGAAGCCTGGATCGACTCACGTCCACGGGAGCGGCCTCCACGAGGCGCACCCAGTCGGCCGCCGTGGCGATCTCGAACACCCGCACGGGTCCCGTCGGCTCCATCGGCCAGATCGTGGCGCGCTCCCAGCCGGGCTCGTCCTCGGTGAGGATCAGGTCCGTTGCGCCGAGCCAGTCGTAGCCGGGAGAAGTCGACAGGAGAGCGCGCGGCGGCGCGGACCACCAGGTCCCGGAGAAGTTCGCAAGCGGATCGGCAGGACGCTCGCGCAGCGCCCGCGCTTCCTCTTCGAGCACGTCCGAGTGCCACTTGGCGAGTGACCGGCGTGCTCCGACGAGACGCGGAGGCGGGCTGCGCGACCACTGAACGTAGCGCTGCCGGGATCCGACGAGATCGTCCTCCCAGTCCGCGGCCGCCTCATGCCCGAGGATACGTTCGCCGATCGGCTCGAGCACGGCGTCGAGCGCCGGCGACGCGAGGAGCCGATCCTCCTCGATCGGCTCCTGCCAGTAACGGGCCCACGCCACCGAGTCCGCGAGCGCCTCGTAGACTTCGAGTATCGACAACTCCGAGACGCGCCCGGGATCGATCTCGGAGAGGGCCCGAACGAGCGCGCCGAGCGCACTCCCGTCGCCCGGGTTGCGCGCCGCCTCGAAGAGCGCAGGCCGTACCGCGTCCGAGCACCGGCAGGCGACGGCCGCCACGAAGTGACGCCCCCGCGGACCCGTTAGAAGTGAGCGTCCAATCATTCCGTGATTGCCGCGTCGGTCGTTGAGCCACCGCCGTCCGCGCGGCGGGCGATCAGAACAGCGATCGATCGTCGCAGGGCTGAGGCGCGTACGGCACGTTCGACGGATACACCGTATCGTAGCCGGTATAGGGCTCGGCGAAATAAGCAGGGTCTTCCGCAATGAACTCGCGGGTCAAAGCCCACGACTCCGCATCGAGCGAGAAGCGCTCGACGAGGTGCAGCTGGTCGCTGTGCGGCAGCACCCGCGTGAGCGCCCCGGCCTCGAATCCGACCGTGTCGACGACGAGCACGTCGCCCTCCCAGCGCCCGATCGAGTGGCCGGTGAGGCTCGGCTCGATCCCCGCCGGATGCTCCGTCAATCCCATGTGGATCGTGCGCGCGTAGTCGAACTTGCCGTACTCGAGCACGATGGTGTCGTCGTTCTGCGTAATGCGGTTGACCGGGCTGTCATAGCTCCAGTCGACGAGGACGCTGATCGGCGCGCAGGTCATGGCCGGGTTCACGGACTGCCGCATGGCCTCGAGCGCGCGCTGACCGGCCTCCGTCATCTCGACGCGCGCGACGAACAGCCGCCGAGCGGCTTCGCCCGCGATCAGCGGCACCCGCCCGCCGTCCGCGCCGCGCTCGCCGCCTTCTGCGCGCCGCTCGGCGGCTTCGCTCAACGGCACGAGCGAGCCCGACTGCCCTCGCGGATCGGTCATGACCAGCTGCTCCGCCGCCCACTCGCCCGAGATGTTCGGCTCGCCGCTCGGGCGGCGCGCCGCGCGCTGCGCAGGCACGGCGCGCGTCGGCGGCGTGCGCTGGCCGTACCGGTCGATGCTGCTGCCGTCGGCGAAGATCACCGTGCTGACGTAGCACGCATGCGGGTCGTTGCGGTCCGGGGAGCCCGTGATCGTGATTCGCGCGCCTCGCGGGAACATCTCGGGCGACCAGCCGGAGCGGCGCAGCGTCGTCGCCGAGCGCATCTCGCAGCGATAGGGCACGACCTGCCCGTCTTCCTCGACGACGTCGAGATAAAGCCACGAGTGCGGATTGACGAAGGCGAGATCGGTGACCGTGCCCGTGATCTCGATTTCGGCGTTCATGTCGAACGTGCCGAAGCCATGATGGGCGGAAGCCGCTTGCGCGCCGAGCAGCGCGACGATCAGGACACTCGCTCTCACGTCGATCCTCCGCGTCACTCCGTTTCCAGCGGCACGAACTTCTGCGCGCGTCGGTTGTTGACGATCTCCGCCGTATAGAGGTTGCCCTGCGAGTCGACCGCCATGTGGTGCACGATGTCGAACTCGCCGGGCTCCGTGCCCCTCGTGCCGACGGCGCCGATCTGCGTCATGGTCTGCCGATCGAAGATCACGATGCGCATCGGCCCCGAGTCGACGACGTAGAGGAACTGCTGGGCCGGGTCCGGCGAGAACGCAAACCCCGCCGGCACCGGCACGACGTCGCTGCCCTCGTTCGTCAGGCGCACCTGCCTCAGGAACTTCCCTTCGCGCGTGAACATCTGGATGCGGTTGTTGATCCGATCCGCGACGTAAACGACGCCGTCGCGCGAGACCTTGATCGCGTGCGGCAGGCCGAACTCCGGCGGGCCCTCGGGCGTCGTCTGCGGCTGCGGCGTGGGGACGTTCGGCCCGAACTTCGCCGGCGGCGGATTGCCGAACGCGCCCCACATCCGCTTGAAGCTTCCGGTCTCCGAGTCGAAGACGACGACGCGGTTGTTGCCGTAGCCGTCGGCGACGTAGACCTCGTTCGCCTCCGTGTCGACGAAGACGTCGGTGGCCTGATGCACGTTCTCGGTATCGAGATTGCCCGTGCTCTCGCCGCGACGGCCGATCTGCAAGACAAGCTCGCCGTCCATCGTGAACTTCATGATCATGTCGTCGCTGTTGCCAGGCGGATTCGCGCGCGGCCAGCCGGCGCGCCCGCCGATCCAGACGAAGTCCTCCGCGTCGACGAAGATGCCGTGCTCGCGACCGACCCATTCGGCGCCGTTGCCCGGTCCGCCCCAGCTCCTGAGCAGGTTGCCCGAGGCGTCGAACTCGAGCACCGGCGGCGCCGCGTTCGCGCGCTCGGCCTCCGGGATCGACTGCGGCACGTGCAATACCCAGATGTGGTCGTGCAGGTCCACGGAGACCGACGTCACCTCCCCGAGCACCCAGCCGTTCGGGAGCGTCGGCCACGCCGGATCCACTCGGAACTCGGGCGGAAGCGGGCCGGACTGGGCGAGGGCTTCGCCGGTCAGGAGCACGGAAAGGGTCAGCATCGCGGCCACGCACGCGGCCGGCCACCGTCGGAGCGTCGGTTTCATGGGCGGGATGATACGACGAGTTCGCCGGCGCGCGCTGCCCGTGCTGCAGGAAAGCGCCCTCGCCGTGCAGACAGCCATGCCGCTTTCGACGATGGTCGTCACGGCGTCGAGACGCGCGGAAGACGTGCAGGATGTCGCAATGGCCGTATCGGCCTTCGACGGCGCGGCCCTCCGAGAAGTCGGAGTGACGGACGCGATGCAGCTCCAAGCCGTCGTGCCGAGCCTTACGTACGTCGCGACGGGTCATGGCGCGCAGCCGTATCTGCGCGGCATCGGCACGCGGCAATCGCCGATCGGGATGGAAGCTTCGGTCGCGACCTTCATCGACAACCGCTACGTCACGCGGCCCTTCGCTGCAATGTTCGACACCTTCGAGCACGGCGCTGATCGATCTTTTTGCTACGGAGCGCAGCACCGCTTGGAGCCAAGAGCTCCAGTTGACCTCGTCCGGCGATCGGAACCCGAGCTGGCTCGCCGGGCTCTTCTACTATCGCGAGGACGGCAGCATCGCAGCCGGTTCGGCCTGGCTTATCTCAGCTACTTGCGCGGCTTCAAGAGCGGCGAGCCGAGAGCATGACGAGGGCGAGCACCGTGATCAGCAGAACGGGCGCCATTACGAAGGTCGTGGAATCGCAGAAGCTCGACTCGCTGATCACGAGGCGCGGCAGCGAGTCCTGCCAAGCGACGGCGCCCCAGGTAAGCACGCCCACGAGGGCCACGACCGCAACGACGCTCCAGGCGATCGCGGCTGCGACCGACCCCGGACTACTATGCCTTGCGGCCGAAAGCCAGGCAACGCGCAGGTACGACCAAAGGCCAATGGAGATCCCGGCTCGCCCGGAGCATTCAGTCTGCATCGTTACGCCGCTTGGGGCGCGCCAGTGCCGCGCGACGAAGGAGGCCGAGATGTCTCGCCGATTCGTCCAACACCTGCCGCTTGTCTCGTTCCTGATCCCGCTCGCGAGCGTCGCTCAGGCACCGGAAGACGAAGAAGAAGCGACGCCCCTCGATATGGAGGAGATTGTCGTCACCGGCACCGGGGCGCCGGAGCGCACGAAATACGAGTCGAGCGTCGCGATCACGACGTTCGAAGAGGTCGACATCGCCCGGGAAGCCCCGCTCAGCACGGCGGATCTGCTCCGTGCCGTGCCCGGCTTTTGGGTGGAATCGACGTCCGGCACGACGCAAGGCAACGTTTTCGCGCGCGGCATCATCCAAGACGGCGGCTATCGCTACGTGGGTCTGATGGAAGATGGCATCCCGATCTATCCCGTGTACGAGCTCTCGTTCTATAACCCGGACCAGTTCGTGCGGGTCGACGACACGTTACGCCGCGTCGAGGTCGTGCGCGGCGGCACGGCACCGATCTTCTCCCAGGGCGCCGTCGGCGGAACGATCAACTTCATCACGAAGGATCCGTACGTCATCCCCGAGAACGTCCTCGGCCTGACGATCGGCGACTACGGCTATTACCGTCTCGACGGGTACTGGGGCGGGCCGGTGGGCGGGGACTGGGGCCTCGGCATCGGCGGCTATTACCACATCTCCGACGGAATCCGCGACCCGGGCTATCGCGCCGACGAGGGCGGACAGCTTCGAGCCAAGCTCGTGCGCGAGCTCGATGCAGGCACACTCGAGCTGTACGCGAAGTACATCGACGATCGATCGCTGTTCGTCGTGCCGATTCCGCTCCGCGGCGATCCAGGGGATCCCGACGCCGTCCTCCCCGGGCTCGACCCGGGAGACTACTCGCTGCACAGCGAAGATCTCGCCGCGGCCGGCTTGCCCATTTCCGCCGCGGAAGTGGGGCTCCAGGACTCGGATCTCGAGGACGGCATCCATCCGCAGCTCTTCACCGCGGGCGTCGAGCTCGACCTGGACCTCGGCGACCGCCTGAATCTCGTGGAACGGTTTCGCTACACCGACGGCGACGTCCGCTTCGACGGCATCTTTCCGGGACCGGCGCCCGTCACGGACGCCGAGTTCGCCGCCGCGCACGGTGTCGCGGCGGATTTCAGCGTCCTCCGCACCGGCGCTCCGCTCGAGCCCGGCGCGCTCGTGCAAGAGCACGGTCACTGGGTCATCGACAAAGAGTACGAGGCGTTGCAGAACGACGTTCGGCTGAACCTCGTCCGCGAACGGCACAGCTTCACGGCCGGGCTGTACCTTGCCGACTACCAGATGGCGGATCGCTGGAGCCTCGGCAATCTGCTGCTGATGGACGCGACGAGCAGGCCGGACAGATTGCTCTTGACCGGCGTCACGAGCCCGGAAGGCTTTACGCGCTACTCCACGCTGAATCTCGTCGCGGACTATGACGCCACTCAGCTCGGCCTGTATCTGTCCGACGAGTGGCAGGTTACGGGCGCGCTGCGCCTCGACTTCGGCCTGCGTTACGACGACGAGGAAATCGACGCGCGCATCAGCAACGGCATCCCCGACGTCGACCTGGACGGCAATCCGGCCACCCCGTACGACGTCGCCTCGCTCGCGGGCGACGCGTTCACCGAGAGCAACGTCGACTTCGACGATACGGCCTGGTCCGTGGGGTTCAACTACGAGCTGAACGACACGCACGCACTCTTCGGTCACTACACCGAGTCGGCGAAGCTTCCGCACTTCGACGACGTTCGCAACAACGTGCTGCAGAAGGACAACGTCACCAACCTCGAGCTCGGCTACAAGAACAGCTTCGACAACCTCGGACTGTTCGTTACGCTCTTCGAGACGGAGTTCGACAACGTGCCGTTCAACGACATTCTGCCGGATGGGTCGATCCTGCAAAGGCGCGCCGAGACCCTGACGCGCGGCATAGAGGTCGAGGGTGTGTACCGCCCGAGCGAAACGTTCAGCCTGGACTTCAGCGTCACGGTTCAGAAGCCGGAGTACGAAAACTTCACGGGCGCGGAGATCGACAATACCGGCAACCAGATCCGCCGCATTCCCGAGACCATGGCGCGCATCGTTCCCGCGTACTACATGCCGAACGGCAAAAGTCAGGCGTACGTCAGCGTGTCATATGTCGATGATCGCTTCTCGAACGACGAGAACACCATCGTCCTGCCTTCGTACACGAAGATCGACGCCGGCTTCGTCTACGACGTGACCCGTTCCTTGTCGCTGCAAGTCGTGGGCGAGAACCTGACCGACGAGGTGGGATTGACCGAGGGCAATCCGCGCACGGACATCGGCGCTGCCGGCGTCGGGGCGCTCTATCTCGCGCGGCCGCTCTTCGGGCGGTCGTTCCGCGTGTCGGCAGACTATCGCTTCTGACGACGCAGCGGTCGCTAGCCGATCAAGCAGCGCCCACGCGGACGTTCAAACCCAGCCGAACCCGCCGCGGCCCGCATTACTCGCCGCGAGGTTCTCGACTCTCGACCTCGTTGAGCCTGCGGACGAGCGCCTCGAGCCGCAGCAGCGCTCGCATGTCGCTCTGCCGGGAGGCGTACTCCATCGCGGCGAACAGGTGCGTCTGCTCGAGCTCCCTGCGCTCCGGATGGCGCTCGAGCAACGTGACGTAGTGTGAGAAGACGCGCTCGGCATCGGGCTCCGTGCGGCGCGCGACGGCGTAGCGGACCACGGCGTGCAGCGTGTAGCGCTCGTTGACCGGCTGCTGCACGAGGTGCCAGCGCCCGAGCTCGGCAAGCGCCGGAGCAATCGGCTCGACCTGCGCGAGCTCCGCAAGCGACACGACATCCACCTGGTCGCCCTCGATGTGGGCGAGCACGCCGAGCGTGCGGCGCGCGTCATCACTCAAGCGCTGCCAGGCCCAATCGAGCAGCAGCGCCACCTCGGGCAAGTCGTCCTCGTGCTCCATTGCGCGGACGCGCGAGACGCCTGCCTCTTGCAGGAACTCGCCGAGGTCCTCCGCGCTCGCGGCGCCCGAAGCCACGATGCCGTCCGCGATATCGAGCGCGAGCGGGTTCCAGCGCAAGAGACGCGTGAGGCTCGCGACGCGCGGAAACGCGCTCTCGCCGGCCGTCACGAGCGGCGCGGTGACCGGGAAGATCAATACGCCCGAGAGCAGGCAGCGGCGAGCCGTGATCACGAAGGTCGCCCGAGAGTCGGAAAACGTCTCGAACAGCTTCGCCACTGCGGCATCGCTTTCGTGGTTGTCGAGCACGATGAGCCGCTCCGGGCCCTCCGCCAGGAAGCGCTTCAGTCGCTGCACGCGGCCTTCGCCGCGGCCGGTGCCGAAGCGCAGCGCGAGCATTTCGGTCAACGTATGAAAGCCCCACGCGCCGGAGCGGAACCAGTCGACGCGGCCGCCGAACGCATCGTGCAACCGGTGGCACAGCTCCGCCGCCAGCATCGACTTGCCGCACCCGCCCGAGCCCACCAGCGCGATGCGCGTGGGCCGGGTGGCCGTGATCGTGCGCTCGAGCGTGTCCACCTCGGCGCTGCGCCCCTTCATGTCGAGGGGGCGCGGCGGGAATATCGAGCGGCGAGCGGTGCCGCTGCCTGGGTGTGCAGTGTGGGTCATTCGTCCTTCCGACGCCTCTTTGCAGCGCCCCAGTCTAGCGCAGCGTGCGGGCGGGCTTGATTCCCGCCCTCGCGGCTCTCATTTAAATGACTCGAGCCGCGCAGTCGAGCTCGGGAAAGGACCATGAGCAACCCGCGCCACGTCGTTTGTCCGCATTGCCTGGCCGTGAACCGGATACCGTCGAGCCGTCTCGGTGAGGCCCCCAAGTGCGGGCAGTGTCATCGGGCATTGTTCGACGGCAAGCCGCACGAGGTTTCGGGAAGCGCGTTCCAGAAGCACGTTTCGCGCAACGACATCCCGGTCGTCGTCGATTTCTGGGCCGAGTGGTGTGGACCGTGCCGAATGATGGCGCCCGAGTTCGAGCGCGCCGCGGCCTCGCTCGGCCGCGACTTTCGGCTGCTCAAGCTGAACACGGAGGCGGAGCAGGAGATCGCCGCGCGCCTCGGCATTCGCAGCATCCCGACGATGGTGATGTTCGCGGGCGGGCGTGAGATCGCGCGGCAGTCGGGGGCGATGCGGGCGGGGGATATCGAACGGTGGGTCCGAGGGCATGCACCGGCGGAGTGAGGCCGACCGGGACGACCACTAGTAGTCGCTCAACCCCAGGCCCGCGTCAGCAAAGGGAGCATCAGGGGCATGGCTACGGCAACGGCATCAGGTCGCGCACGTCGATCGTCAGTCCTGCGAGAACTTGCGAGGAAAGCCGGTCAGTCACGGCATAGACACTCCCGCCGTCGAAGCGGCCGGCAAGGGCATGGAACACGGTCACCTCTTCCGCTCGCGGATCGAGGAGCCAGTACTCGAGCACGCCGTTGCGCTCGTAGATCGCCTTCTTCTCGCCGCGGTCTTGAGACGCCGTTCGACCGGACATGACCTCGACGATCAAGTCAGGCACGACGCGAAGGAACCGCCCAGCTTCTGGCGCAGGCGCCGCGGCCCTGCGCTCATGCGAGACGAAGGCGTGGTCGGGTTCAACCGTGTCCCCGGAGGGCAGCTCGAATCCCTGGCTCGAATCGAAGACCCTGCCGAGCTTTCGATCCCACACGAAGCTCGCGAGCACCCGCTGCACGTTACTGCCGATCTCACCGTGCGGGTAGCCGGCCGGCGGGCTCATCACGACTCTGCCGTTGAGCAGCTCGTAGTGGCCGGTGTCACCGGCCGCCTCGCGGGTCGCAACGAATTCGGCGAATTCTTTGGGTGTCACCGTGCGAGTCGACTCGAAGACCAGATCGTGCATGACCGACGTCCCTCGAAAGCGATTGTGACAGCGGAAAGAGGCTGGTGGCCACTTCCAAGGCTCCCATCGTTGTATGAGATGTGGTTATTCATACAGCCTGACGAAAGGACGCTCGCCCTTCGTATTCGGCAGAAACGCCGAGATTTCGCCGGGAAAGACGAGCAGTTCGGCAATCCGCGAGCGTGTGGGGTTGGCGAGCTCGATTGCCTGGCTCTGGGGGGCGCCGGGCACCTTTTCGTCCCCTTCGACTCTGCTCATATCGCGTCTCGCAGCTCCGGCAGCAACGGGCTCTGCCGGTGCACGAGCATTTCCAGCCGCACCGTAGCGCGCGTCATACCGCAATACAGCACCGCTCGCGTCCGATCGGAGCAGGCGAGCGATTCATCGATGTCTGCAAGAACGACCGCCGGCGCCTGTTGCCCCTTGAAATGGAAGATCGTGTCGCACGTGAGCTTGCCATCCGTGTAGATTTGCTGCCCTGCATCATCGTACTGCCCCGTGAACCGCCTGATCGGCACGGAGCCGAGCTTTCCGAGCTCGGCGAACACCGCCTGATTCACACCTCGGCACGAGACGACCGCTATGTCGTCGTGCGTGAACCCGAGCTTCACGAGCTCGTTGATCCGGTGCGCCAGTATCTTCTGCTGGCCCCGCTCGTCCTCGTATTCGTGCAGCCTGACGCCGAGCCCAGGCAGCGGATTGCGCAGCTCCATGTCGACGCCGAGCGCGCGCCGGATGTAGCGGCCGATGCTCTGCGGGCTGCGGAAGTTGGCCGTCTCGCGATAGCGCGCGAATCCGGGCAGATCCACGGGCGGCGTGCCGCGCAGGTCCTGCCGAGGATCCTCGAGCCACAGGATCGCCGCGTCCTCCGTCAGAAAGAGCTGAAGGATCTCGAACCAGTCGGACTCGAAGTCCTGCCCTTCGTCCACGACGAGGCAGTCGAATCTTGGTCCCGCCTCGAGGTTCGAAGCGATCAGCTGCTCCTGCACGTGCTGCCACGTGCCGCTCCGCGGGCCGTCGGGGCCGAATTCGACGTCGATACCTGCGGCTCGAACCCGATCCGTGCAGAAGCCGAGATAGGTGTTGACGGTCGTGCCGTTCGGCGCGAGCTGCGCGAGGCGGTCCGCCAGCGGTCGATTGAAGCACAGCAACAGCGGTTTCCTGCCGCGCCGCAGAGCACTGCCGACGAACTTCAGCGTCAGCTGTGTCTTGCCCGCGCCGGCCGTGCCCTGTACGCGTAACCGGTAGGGCTCGAGCCAACGCGCGGGATCGCATCGACGCCGTGCATCGCGCCGAGCAGATTGCCGGCGATCGCGCAGGAACGTCGTTGCCCCCGGCTGCGTGATCGCAACGATTTCGCCGCAGCGTTCAGCGCGCAAACGAACAGCGGCCCTTCGGCGTATGATCTTCCTCTCGAAAGTGGCGAGCACTCAAAGGGGGAAGCGATGCGAGTAGTTTTCGGGCTCTGGCTCCTGCAAGCCGTTTCGGCAGCCTCGACGTGGCTTGCGCTATCGAGCGCGAGCAGAAGCCAGATCGTTCTGTGGATTGGTCTCGTTATGGGCGTGGGCCTGCTTGCGGCGCTATGGTTCTGGACCGCGCTTCGCGACCAGCGGCGGCTGGGCGCGGCGGAGCGTTCCGAGCACATGGCGAATCGAACCGCGAAGCTCCATGCGAAGCTTGCCCGAGAGCGGGCGGAGGAGGCGGGGAAGCTCCGCACATTGACCGAGAAGGTGTCAAAGACGCGGTCGCGCCTGCTGACGGCCGGCTTTTTGTCCGGCGGCGCGCTTGGCCTGGGCCTTGCACTGATGCTGACGCAATTTCTCACACTGGGAGTCCTGGCGGTCGGGTTTGCCGGCGGCAGCGTTGTCGGTTACCTAATGCGAGGATGGCTGCATCGCCTTACCGCTCCCGGTTCCGGAGCCGCGATGTCCGTCGGCACCGCGAGCGCCGCTCCTGCCGAGCTTCCGGCGCCTCGAAGCAAGGGTTTGACGCTCCGTTCGGTGAAGGCGAGGGCGGCGTGAGGGCGGCTGAATGCGCGGCGGCGCCGCGGTCGCCGTGACGAGTCGGCGACGATCTGCGCCGACTCACGTTCTCACGGACGACATGACGCATGAAGCCCGGCTGAGACCAGAAAGCATCGGCGCTCGTTGATGCAGGCACGTCGCTTGGACTAGCTACGGCAGCGGCATCAAATCGTGCACGTCGATAGTCAGTCCTGCGAGCACTTGCGAGGAGAGCCGGTCAGTCATGGCGTAAACGTCCCCGCCGTCGAAGCGTCCGGCAACGGCATGGAACACGGTGACCTCTCGTGCTTGCGGGTCAACGAGCCAGTACTCGAGCACACCGTTGCGCTCATCGATTGCCTTCTTCTCGCCGCGGTCTCGAGACGCCGTTCGACCGGAAGCGCGAGTGTGCGGTTTCGAGGCTCGAGCGAGCCTCATCGATGCCGCCGTTGGTCAGCTCCGTGACCGAGCGCCCCTGGGCACGCAGATGCTCGAGATAGCGCCGCTCGTGCTCGAGCCCGCGCCTTCGGAACTCCTCGATGACCGGGCCGTAGCGCACGAGCCGCTCACGCTCTCCGCGGACGGCATCGAGATCGAGCCGGGAGAGGTGACGGCAGCTCAAGAAGTTGCTGAGGTCCGTCGGGGCGAAAGGATTTGCGTGGACTTTAGCTGCGTCCGCCAAATGAAAGTGATGACCGTACCGATTCTGCCAGCGACGCTCTTCGTTGGCAGTGGCAAATGAAGTGTGCGCACGCGATGCGCCTATATCCGTCGCGATTCAGGCACGTCATTCGACGGCCACGCCGAGCATGCGCCAGAACGCCGCCTCCGCCACGATTCGAATCCCGTACTGACGCGCCTTCCTGCCCTTGCTCGACAAGGTGTTCGGATCGGCCGCGACCAGCAGGTCCAGCTTCTTCGTGACGCTGTTCGCCACCACGAGACCGGCCTGCGCGGCGAGCTGTTGTGCGACGGCGCGCGTGACCGGCTCGCCGTCTATCCTCGCCTGGAGCTCGCCGGTGAAGCACACGCGCTTGCCACTCAGGTCCGCGACGGGAGCGAGCTGCGCGCCCAGCCTATCGAGCTGGCCGCGGGTCTGCGCGAGGAGACTGTCGAGGGTCGAGCGGTCGATGCCGAGCAGATGCGCCACGATCTCGAGATCCGCCCGCTCCCGCTCCGAGACGTGCCCGTCGGCGAGCGCCAGAGCGGCCAGGTGCCAGAGGTAGCTCGCGTGCGCCGCCTCCACTTGTGGCTTCGACAACCCGAGACGCTCGACCGCGGTCAAAAGCGCCTCCTCCTCGTCCGGGACGACAATGCGGTCCTCGAGCACGCGATCGAGCAGCCCCAGATACGTCAGAACGTCCGGGGGCGAAGTATCGGTGTCGTGCGCGGAGCGCGACGCGATGCGCTGAAGAAAGCCGGGCGGTGACGCGCGGCGCTCACGCGCCGCCCGTCGCGGGACCGGCCGAGCGAGGCCGACCGGCAACTCCGGCCACTCGACCGGCGCGGGTGGCACGCTCAGCAGGCCGGGATCCTCCGCCAGGAGCCGGGCGACGATCCTCGCGGTGGCGCGAGCGTCGAACAACGCGCTGTGAAAAGCGCCTTCATCATCCAAGACGATTCCGAGCTCCTCGCAGCAAGCCGCGAGGTTCTGCCGGCCGAGCTGCCGGCATGTGCAGAAGAGCGGCATCTCGGGGAACGTGGCCGGCAACCGCTCGAACTCCCCGATCAGGAAATTGCGATCGAAGCTGACGTTGTGGCCGGCCAGCACGAACGCATGCCGCAGCAGAGCGACCACGTCTCCCGCGATCGCGGCGAACGGCGGTGCGTCGATCAGGTCGCTCGCCGAGATGCCGTGAATGCTGGTCGGGCCGACATCCCGGCCGGGATTGACCAGGCTTTCGTACTCGTCGCGGATCTCGCCGTCGGGCGAGAGAAGCACGACGGCGATCTCCACGATGCGGTCGTGGCGCCAGGGCGAGAGCCCCGTCGTCTCAACGTCGACGACGGCGATATGGCGAGCACCGGATGATTGCGCTTTCACGTCTCGGGCCCTTCCGAGCCGGATCTGTCCCACGTGTCGCAGGTGGTTTCGCGGGAAACTTTGCGCCGTCCCTGGGGCCTGATGCGCTGCACGAGTTCACGATACCTATTCCTGATGCCAAGAATGGTGCGGCTTATCACGGAAGCGTCACCCTCTGCCGTGTCATCGTCCGCCTTGACTCGATCGGTTCGGCTGTCAGGAAGCAGCTGCATGGTGTTCGAGAGCCCTCCTGTCGTATGAGCGACATCGGCAGGAATCTCTTCGCTTCCCTGCCTGGTCTCGACGATAGCCGGCAGCACGTCTAACTACGTCGTTCGCTGTAAGTGAGAAACAGTCGTTTGCGATGCGACGCAACTAGTCGTATCGTTCGAGCACATTTCCGAAGGCCTCGGGCCGCCCTGGTCGACCGAAGACGGTCGGTCCTGCACGTTTGTCGGAAAGAGCGCTGTCCGGATCGCACATGACGAAGCGCCGCTGATGAGAAGAAGCACGGACACGATTGGCCGGCAGTGGGAGCTTCTCCGGCTCGTCCCGCGCGAGCCCCGATCGATCACGACCGCCGAGATCAAGGGCCGGCTTGCCGAGCACGGCTACGAGGCCGACGTACGAACGATCCAGCGCGACCTGACGACGCTCGAAGCGAAATTTCCGCTCATTTGCCGAGTGGACGGCCGCACGAATCACTGGAGCTGGTCGCGTCACCATCCCGGCCTCGAGATTCCGCGGCTCGAGACACCGACGGCGATCACGCTGCTCCTCGTCCGCGACTACCTGCTCCCGCTGTTGCCGAAGTCGATCGGCAACGAGCTCGCGCCGTACTTCGAGAAGGCAAAGGAGGTACTGAAAGGCACGAAGCTAGAGCAGTGGGGACGCCGAGTGCGAATGATCCGCCGGGGTCCGGTGCTCAAGGCGCCGACCGTCGCGCCGGGCGTGCTGGATGCCGTGTATCGCGCGTTGCTCGAGGGCCGCCAGCTCGAAGCCGACTACCACAGCCGGAGCGCCGGCGAGACCAAGCGCAGGCGGATCCATCCGCTCGGTCTCGTGACGAAGGAGGACGTGCTGTACCTCGTCGCGACGCTCGGAGACTATCAAGACGTGCGTCAGCTCGCCCTGCATCGGATGAGCCGCGCGGAGACAAAGGAGCTACCCGCGAAGGCTCCGCCTGGCTTCACGTTGAAGGCCTACATAGAAGAGGAGCGCTTCGCCTATCCCGTCGACGAGAAGAAGATCCGCCTCGTTGCAGCGTTCGTCGAGGAAACGGCCGCGCATCTCTACGAGCGAGAGATTTCTGCGGACCAGCGGCTCGAGCGGCGTGCGCGCGACGTCGTCTTGAGAGCGACGGTGCCGAACACGAGCGAGCTGCGGTGGTGGCTGCTCGGCTTCGGGGATCGGGTCGAGGTGCTCGAGCCGCCGTCGCTCAGGGCGGAGTTTCGGGCGATGGCGTTCGAGATGGCGAGAAGGTACTCGCCGCTGCCGGCACAGTCGACCTCGGGCACGCGAAACGCGAGCATGAGCGAGGGAGGCGAACGTTCGTCGAGTAAAGCTGCCTCCGGCAATCCCGCCTCCTGAGTCCGCCGCTCGCAGCTCTCGGGGGCGTCTCATGAGAGCTGCGGACGTTCTCCCGCTAAGACGGCACGCTTGCCAAGCCGAGACAACGAAGCATCAACTTATGCTCCTCGAATCCGATGGTCTCGCGCCTCGTGATACGCGTCGAGCAACCACGGGGCCGCCGCACGCACGGCTCGCCGCGTCCCGGCGGTGTCGTCGCGCAGCAATGCGCGCACGGCCGAGAAGGCCTGCTCGCCCGCGCTGACGCGCTCGCCGCTCGCGAGCGTCTCCGGCAACGAGCGGACGAGACCGGGTTCGGCGAGGAGCTGATACGTCGGGAAGAACGTCACGTCGGGCTCTGCGTCGAGCTCGACGAACGCGAACCACGCCTGGCTCACCGTGAAGTCGCGGATACGTCCTTGCTCGAGACATTCCGATGCCGTTTCCGGAGACCGCCAGCGCAGCTGCGACAACGCGGCAATGGCGCCGTTGCGGTCGCCACTGCGCAGGCGTGCGATCGCGAGCCGCTCGAGCAGCACGGGCTCGTCGGCGTGATCGGGCACTGCCTCGATTGCGGCGATCGTGCGCGGCCAATCGAGCGCGTGAGCATACGCGTAGCTCGCGTGCAGCTGCGGCCGCTCGGGATCGAATGGCACGCCGGCGAGCGCGTCCCCGAGCCGCCGCCAGAACGGCGCGAGCGGCTCGCCGACGTGCGCGACCCGACGGCCGACCGCCCGAAGCTGCACTTCGTCGGCCTTGCGCCGGGACGCGCGTCCGTGCCGGCGCAGCTCGAGTCACTCTGGCCCGGCAAGCGTGCACCGAACCGCCTCGACGTCGTCACCCCGTTCTTCGACCTCGGCACGCGCAACGCGCCGGCGCACGCGTTCTGGCGATGGCTCAAGGCGCGGCGCTCGGCCGAGCTCTGCATCCACACGACGGGCGAGACGCGCCCGGCCGAGCAGGGCATCGTGCTGCACGCGCCGGAATCGCTGAAGGACGCCGCGCCCGCCGGCGATCGCTTCACGACGCGCTTCCACCGCGTCGCCGAAGCGGATCTCCCCGGCGAGCACGGGCCGCTCTACCGCCCGCTGCACGCGAAAAGCCTGCTGCTTGCGAATCCCGCGTGGCGCGCGCTGCTGATCGGCTCGAGCAACTTCACGAGCGCCGGGCTCGGCCTCGGCCGCGCGGCGAACATCGAGGCGAACCTGTGCTACACGGCGAACGCGCGCAGCAACCCCGAGCGCGCTGCCGCGCTCGACGCCGCGTTCCTCCGCGGCGAGCCGCTCGACGACGAAACGATCACCCTCTGGCAGCCGCGTAACGAAGCCGACGAGGACGCCGGCGACGAAGCGCCCGCGCTGCCCGCCGGCTTCGAGGACGCCGAGGTCTTCGTCGAGCACGGCGCGATGCGTCTTCGGCTTCGCATCGGCGCGGCGCTGCCCGACGGCTGGTGGGTGCGCGCGGAGGATGCGCGGACGCCGCTCGTCGATCAGTCGCGCTGGCAGGCGGAGGGCGCGCCGCGGACGATGGAGATCCCGTGGCCGGAGCCGCGCCCGCCGGCGGGCCTCGAGGTCGGCTGGTCCGGCACGACCGAGCCCGCGTGGTGGCCGGTGAACATCCGCGACGCGCTCGCCCTGCCGCCGGTCGAGGAGCTCAAGTCGCTCTCGCTCGACGCGCTGATCGAGATCCTCACGTCCGCGCGGCCGCTGCTCGAGATCATGCGACGGCGGCTGCGCCGCCGTGCGCGCGAGCTGCTGCACGGTGCAAGCATCGATGAAACCCTCGACCCGCACCGGCGCGTCGACACGAGCGCGTTCCTACTGCAACGCGCGCGCCGCGCGTCGTGGGCGATCGCGGGCCTGTGCGAGAAGCTCGCGCAGCCGGTCGCGACCGAGAACGCACTCGCGTGGCGGCTGCACGGGCCGGTCGGCGCGGACGCGCTCGCCCGTGCGCTCGAGGTGGAAGCGGCGTCCGCCGACGAGCGCACGTTCCTGCTCGGCGAGCTCGCGCTTGCGCTTGCGCAGGTCGAGCCGCAGACGCACCGCGGCTCGCTGCCCGCCGACGCCGTGCGCGCGGCGATCGACGAGTACGTTGCGACGCTCGTGCCGCGCGCGGAAGCGCAGCTTGGCCAAGCGACGCCGTCGCTCGCCGGGTACGTCCG